>JAFOXT010000117.1 GCA_017425745.1 Clostridia bacterium
CATTATCTGAACCAAAGCAATAGTAATAACCGCTTCTGTCGTCATAGATAATGCTCGGATCAGAAATATCATAAGCTGCAGCAGAGCCCAGATAAGGATTGTTTGCAGGTCTGTCAACAGAGGGCTTTTTAATTCCTGTTACGTCCTTATCAACCTTATCATCAGCAGGTCTTTTACCCTTTTCAAAAGAAGCAAGAACGGTCAGCTTACCGTCAACAGTGGTCTTATACTGAAGCATATTAACCTTTTTGGTAACATTTACACCATTTACATAAAGGCTCTTGAGGTTGTAGTAAGCTGAGTCATTTCTTTCAGGATTGATATTGAATGTAATTTCCTGACCAGGCTCACATTCAACACGGTATTTGCTGTCCGTACCCTTTGTAATACCCGAATCAACAGTAATTACACCGTGGTCAAAGCTTTCTACAAAGACCATATATGAATCATATCTGATATATTTAACATAGATTCCAAGGAGCATTGCAAAGAGAATAACAGTTGCTCCGAAGAACGCAAAAAACTTCTTTTTCATTGTGCGATTATTTTCCTTTCCTTTTCTCATTCCACTGTCAGAGCCGAAATCAGGTCTGAATAAACGGTAATTGCCTTATCGTAGAAATTGCGTTTTACAAGCTCAATCTGACTTGCATCAGCAACATAAACCGTGATTTTAAGAAGCTCAGTTTCCACATCCATTACAATAAAGGTTACATGATAGCCGTGTTCAAGAGGTGTTACCTCAACCTTGCTCTCCTTCATAACCCTTTCTCTCTCGAGAATTTTAAGTGCAGCATTTATACTTTTTTCTCTTACTGACTTCGGAATTGAACGCTCAATATTACCGGTACTGATTTCGGCCTTACCGGTAATTGTAATAAGCTCATCGCCGTCAACAAGCTCAGACGTAATCTGCTTTGCGCTTATGAGCTCACTGATTGCACCGTTCACCTCAAAGTAATTGGCAACGCTGTACTCACCGAGAATTTCATTTATCTGAGTTCTGGTCAGAGATTTTTTTAGTGTTTTTAAAAGGTAACAGACAAGCAGCTTAATATCAGCACGGTCACGAAGTCCGCCCGGAGCAATTCCTTCGCTGAAAGTATCTTTTGCCATACCTATATCACCTCTTTTGAAATACATATATTTATTCACTATTTATTGTACCACAAGAACACAAAAAGTAAAGACCTAATTGCCAAAAATTAATAAAATAACTTAACTTTTTCTTCCATTGACACGAAGAATATTTTCTAGTATTATTATAGGGTAGTTTTGCACAAAGGAGGCAAATAAAATGAGCCGTAAATACACCACACTTCTGATAGATGCCGACAACACTCTGCTCAATTTCGATAAAACTGAAAACGAGGCACTGAAAAGTGTTATGGCTGTTTATAACCTGCCTGCAACCGAAGAAAACTGCAGACGATATTCCGCAATAAACGACGCTCTGTGGAAAAGATTTGAAAAAGGCGAAATTGAACGTGATGAAATTAAGGTTACCCGATTCAGAGAATTTTTCAGTTATCTTGGTGTAAAAGAAGATTTTGACCCCCTTGAGGTAAACAGCAAATATCTCAGCTTTCTGAGAGAGGGCGGACACACAATCGACGGTGCTGAAGAGCTTTGCAGAAGCCTTACCGAAAAAGGCTATAAGATTTACATAATCACCAACGGAATTGCTCTTACACAAGAAAAAAGACTTAAAAAAAGCGGTCTTCTCCCCTACATTTCTGACGTTTTCATTTCGGAAACAATTGGTTTTCAGAAGCCTAAGAGAGAATATTTTGATTATGTTCTGAAAAATATAACCGAAAAAGACAAAGGCAGAATTCTAGTAATCGGAGACTCCCTTTCATCAGATATCAAGGGTGCGATAGATTCAGAGCTTGATTACATCTGGTACAACCATCGCAAGGAAGCAACACCCGAATGGCTTAACGCGGTTGCAGTTGTTGAGGATGTAAGGGAGATAGGTAATATATTATAAAAGTCAAACCACGGTCAGCACCGTGGTTTCAGCTTGTCGAAAAAGCAATTTTTCGACAAGCTGTCAGACCTTCGAGAAATATACAAGATGACCTTTTCTTTACCCCGAAGGCGTACACAGGTACTCCGAGAGGGTAAAAAAAGGTCAAAACAATGTCAAAATCGTACAAAGTTCAATGCTTTGTACGATTTTCTTTCCATTGATTTTTAATTGCTTACATTACGATTTTTCTCATTTTGAAGGAGATTGTTGTTCTTGTGGGTTTATCGATGGTCTGAAGCCACGGTCAGCACCGTGGTTTTTTGTTATGCTATAAAAAGTGAAACAAACCATTTCATTAAAACAGTAAAATCAAAGCTTATTGCAGGCAGTTCAAACACTTTTTCATCTACCGTCAGACTTACATTCTCAAAATAGGTATACTGAATTGTATCCTTTGCAAAATCCTGAGCCTTAAGAATTTTCAAATCGTCTTCTTTATAGTAAAAACTATTGATTACAGAACCTCTGTCACTGAATTCTTCAACATAGTACTTTTCCCCGTTGATTTCTGTTTCATATGAGTTCACAAAAACCAGAAACTCCGTTGTAAAATCTGAGAGGCCTTTGATTGTATTCCATAAATCAAAATTGCCGAAAGAAAGCTCATCAGCTTTCATATATATAAAAGGAAAATTGGTGAAATAGCTTACTAGACTGTTTCCGTCAATCAGTGTGCGGATTGTAAAAAATCCGTTATTGAAATCGTAAGCGACCTTGTCTCCCTTCAGGTAAACCGTATTAAGTTGCGGCCAAGAATCTCCCAAGCTTTCGCTTTTGCCGGTTTTGAAAGTAACAGCAATTTCTTTTTTGTCTTCGACGGCGTTAAAAAGTGTTTCCGTTTTGGTTTCAGCTGCATATACACTCACAGTAAAAAGAGAAAGCGCAAGCACAAAGGCCAAAAGCAGTGATAATGTTTTTTTCATTTAAAAGTCCTCCTTTTCATTCATAATCCTAATATAACAGAAAGTATTTCTGCAGTCAAGAAAAATCGAAGTCCGACGCAAAGCATCGGACTTGAAAATATTATCAATAATGTGCTACACCGCAGCCCTTACAATACTTGTTCGCTCTGAAAATTCTCTGGAAGAACAGACCGATTTTGAAGAAGAAATTCTTTATGCCCTTTGCGTGACAATTACAACTACACTTCTTTGAGGGGGTGTCGGAATTATCTCCGTCATCACCATTATCAGGATTGTCAGGATAATTGGGGCCTTCAGGCTTTACTTCATCAAAAGGTGTAAGCTGCTTTCCGCAGAAATCGCACTTCTTGTTTTCATCGCCGTCTGTATGAGCAGTTTTTTCAATGCTCATAGTCTGAGTAGTACCGCATCTTTTGCAAGCCTTGATTTTTGTTCCCTCGTGCTCGCAGGTAGGATAAGTCTTAACGGTCCAGTTATCAGGATAATCGTGACCTTTTGCGGGTATTGTCTCCTGCTTTAAGATGTGTTTTTTACAAGTATGGCAATAAATTCCTGCTGTCAGACCTGTCTTTGTACATGTTGCAGATATAGCAGACTTGTTTTCAATATTATGGTTGTGCTTGATAATAACTGAGCTTTCAGCAATTGCATTTTTACCTTCTGCATCTGAGAAATATCCTCTGCAGCCTGAACAGTAGTAATGTGCCTTAGTGCCGTCCACACCGCATTCTACTGCCTTTCCGGGAACATATGTAAGCGAGTGACCTGTTTTTGGAATTGATTTTGAGGTTGAATATCTGCACTCGGTACACTTTTCACCTGTTGTTTTACCATTTGTTGTACAAGTGGGTGATACACCGATTTCTCTCTGATTACTATGTCCAGCTACACGGTTAAACTTAAGCTTACAAGTGCCGCAAATCTGCATATGACCGCCTGCGCATCTTATAACCACATAATCATCCTTGTTGCTTACAGGATCGCAATTTCTGACAGCACTGATGTTCGCCTTTGAAAGGCTGGTAATCTTATGATTATGATTATATATCGAATAGGTTGTTGAGCCCACAAATATTGTTGCATCTGAGCCCGCACCGGGAGTATACCATAAATCATTAAGGGTAATTGAGCTTGTTGAAGGAACATTGATTCTTTCATATTTAGTCTGATCGCTGTTCAGACTTTCAAAAGTTACTGAACCAAAGCTTTCAGTGTATGTAAAATCAGGATCAAAGCTTACACAATATTTATCTGCTTCAATTTCGCCGCCACCTACTCTGAAATTGAGTCTCTGCTTATTGCGATCGTCAGAAGCTATATAGATGCCGTTGCCGTTTGTCATTTCATTATGAAGAATACCACCGAAAACATTCATTTCCTGGGCACGGTCAACACGGAATATAGCGGTATCTGAAGAGTCAGTAGTTGATTTATAGAGATTACCCATTGTAAAATCGACATTCACATTATAAATCTCTGCAAATGTATGGTAAACTCTCAGCGTTGCTGCTTCAGGCTGAGTTGTGTTAAATATAATTGCACTACGGTTGCTCTTGCCGTTTACAAAATAAAGTCTGGTCTGAGCTGTAACATTAAAAAGGTATTTTGTTGATTTTGAATTGACTGTAAGCTTATAACCGTTGAGATCAACAGCCACTGTTCCGTTTTTTGTAATATTTACGGTATAACTGTTGGCATCATCATTTACGGTAATGTGATTTTTCAGAACGATGTTGGAAAGTGAGGCATAATTTTCAAGAGCTGATTTGAACTCAGCAAAGGTTGATACCTCTATGCTTTCCCCTATACAATCTGTAGTAGTGAATGCTGAAGAAGAAAAGACAAAAAGTGTAAACATCAACACAGTAGTCACTACAGTAAGAAATACTTTTAAAAAATGCTTTTTCATTTTCTGATCCCCCTTTTTATACTTCTATAAATACTCTACCATTCTTTTAAAATTAAATCAAGTTGAATTCGAAAAAAGCTATAAAACTTCTGAAAATTTTTTAATATTTTTTTGCAAAAACCTATTGACAAAGTGGATTTGTTATGTTAATATGTAGCCACAGTGATAATGATAATCGTTATCATTAAGAAAAGTGAAGCACAAAATTTACTGTTCTGAAAAGCAGAAGAAAGGAAGTGAAGAAAGTGTCAACTCAGAGAAACAGCAAACAACGGGATGCCGTTTATGCAGATCTCATGTCAAGATACGATCATCCGACAGCCGACGAAGTTTACTTTTCAGTAAAAAAAGACTTGCCGAATATCAGCCTTGCAACAGTTTATCGAAATCTGAAATTGCTTGAAAACGAAGGGTTGATACTTAAAATCACCACCGAAGACAGCGACAGATATGACGGTCACACTCAGACCCACTATCACCTTATGTGTGACAGGTGTAAAAAAGTAAGTGATCTGAATATCAAAAACGGGTTCAACCTCAACGAACTTCCGGATAATGAGTTCAACGGCGAAATCCGAACACACGCTCTTCTATTCTTCGGACTTTGCAAGGACTGTAAGCAAACAAAAAACTAAAACAAAAATTAAATTCTTGGAGGAAACAAACATGAAAAAGTATTATTGCCCCGTATGCGGTTACGAATCAGACGACGCTATTGAAGTATGCCCCATCTGTAAAGCTAAGATGAAGATGCGCGAAGAAGGCGCAGCAATGACTTGGGCTGCTGAACACATTGTTGGTGTTGGCAAGGCAGAAGGCGTACCCGAAGAAATCATCATGGGTCTTCGCGACAACTTCAACGGTGAATGCTCAGAAGTTGGTATGTATCTTGCAATGGCAAGAGTTGCTCACAGAGAAGGCTATCCCGAAATCGGTCTTTACTGGGAAAAGGCAGCTTATGAAGAAGCTGAACACGCTGCTAAGTTTGCTGAACTTCTCGGAGAAGTTGTAACAGACAGCACAAAGAAGAACCTTGAAATGAGAGTTGCTGCAGAAAACGGCGCTACTCAGGGCAAGTTCGATCTCGCTAAGATGGCTAAAGAGCTTGGTCTTGACGCTATCCACGATACAGTACACGAAATGGCTCGTGACGAAGCAAGACACGGCAAGGCATTCGAAGGTCTTCTTAACAGATATTTTGGCTAATAAATTCCCCAATTTACAGGTAAAAGAGTGGTAGAAATACCACTCTTTATTTTTTTGCCCTCATACAAGAAGTCGTCATAAAGTCGTCATAACCCTTTTAAGACACCTTTAAAACATCAAAAGTCGTCATAAAACAAGTCGTCACTTTTGTAACATCATAATAACAAATTACATTCAATTAAACAAGATGATTCTAACATCTTTTTAACATCTTTTTACAAAAAAA
>JAFOXT010000118.1 GCA_017425745.1 Clostridia bacterium
TGCAGAAGAGGTTGCCGCAATTGTGTCGGGCTGGACAGGTATTCCCGTAGTTGAGCTGACAAAGGAAGAGAGTCAGCGCCTTCTCAGAATGGAGGATATTCTCCACGAAAGAATCGTGGGTCAGGATAAGGCAGTTTCAGCTGTTGCAAAGGCAATCAGACGAGGCAGGAGCGGTCTGAAAGACCCCAAACGACCCGTTGGCTCATTTATTTTCCTCGGCCCTACAGGTGTGGGCAAAACGGAGCTGTGTAAGGCTCTCGGCAGTGCAATGTTCGGTGATGAAAACGCAGTTATACGCTTTGATATGAGCGAATTTATGGAAAAGCACAACGCCTCACGGCTTGTAGGCTCACCTCCGGGTTATGTGGGCTACGATGAGGGCGGTCAGCTGACCGAAAAGGTAAGGCGCAAACCCTACAGTGTCATTCTCTTTGACGAGATTGAAAAGGCGCACCCCGATGTGTTCAATATGCTTCTGCAGATTCTTGACGACGGTATCCTCACCGACTCTCAGGGCAGAAAGGTAGATTTCCGTAATGCGGTTATCATTATGACCTCCAACCTTGGCGCAAAGCTTATTGCTGGCGAGGGCAAGTCAATCGGATTTACTGAAACAACCGACGGTACACTTTCCGACAGCCGTATCCACGATGCGGTTATGGGCGAATTAAAGAAAGCCTTCAGGCCTGAATTTCTCAACCGAATTGATGAGATTATCGTGTTCAAACAGCTCAGGAAAGAGGAAATCAAGGAGATTGCAGTGCGTATGCTTAAAAACCTGCAGAACCGACTCAGCTCAATGGAAATCACCGTTAACTTCAGTGATGAGGTTATCTCTATGATTTCCGACGCAGGCTTTGACCCCGTCTACGGTGCAAGACCCTTAAGACGAGCCATTCAGTCGAAGATTGAGGATAAGCTTTCAGAGGAGATTCTCGACGGCAAGGTGGTTTCGGGAAAGAGTTATGAGTGCAGGCTCACAGAAAGCGGTGAAGTTTGCTTCAACGAAATTTAAAGGCAGTTAACCCCTCACTTGTGTAAAAGCAGGCGAGGGGTTGATTTTAATTTGGTGAAGTATTGACTTTTTTCTTTTAAAGGAGTAATATTGTGCTATAAACCTAAGGAGGTAAATTTATGAAAACGATGAAGAAAATTTTATGTGCATTACTCGTTGTGGTTATGTGCCTGACTTGTGCACCGATGGGTGGATTTGTGGGACTTGAACTGCCTGACTTTAGTGAGTGGTTTAGTAGTAAGGCGAGTGCAGCTTCAAAAGGTTATTATACATACACAATAACCGACGGTGAAGCGACTATAACAGATGTTGACTCTTCAATCAGCGGTGATGTTGTCATTCCCTCAACTCTCGGCGGTTACAGTGTAACAACAATCAGTGATTATGCTTTCTATGATTGCGACAGCCTCACAAGTGTAACTATTCCGGACAGTGTAACGACTATAGGTGATAGGGCTTTCTATTCTTGCGACAGCCTCACAAGTATAACAATAGGTGACAGTGTAACGACTATAGGTTATTATGCTTTCTATAATTGCGACAGCCTCACAA
>JAFOXT010000119.1 GCA_017425745.1 Clostridia bacterium
TCAACAATAAAGTTCTTAAGTGTCTTACAGGTAAAGAAAGCCTTGCCGTCAATTTCCTTTACGTCCTTACCTATATAAATTGTTTCAAGCTTTTCGTCACAGTTGAAGCAGAACTGAGGAATTTTTGTAATAGGCTTGCTTTCGTCCTTCTTAAGAGTGAAGTTTGTTGCAGGGTCAGAATTTTCTTCGTCATATACAATTTCAATTGCATAGTCGATATCAAGATGACCGATATAGCCTGTATTGTTGAATTTAGTGAATTCATAAGTGCCGTCGCCTACCGGATTGTACTCAAAAGGTACACGGGAAACAACTCTTACGCTGAAGTACATTGAAATAACAACAGCTATAACAAGAAGCACTGTAAAAACAACTTTTTTAAGTGTAAAATTTGTAAAAGGCTTATTGATATGGGGTTCTGCAAGTCCGTCAATTTTATAAGTCCATATTTCGTCCTCGGGAATGTCAAGCTGAACATCAACAGGAGCAGTCATACCCTTGAAAACTTTTTGTTTTTTCTCTTTCATTATGTCTGCCTCCTTTAACCGATATATCCGCCGCTGACGGTTTCGCCCTCTTCCTGAGCCTTCTTCTGTGTTACTTCAGCGCGGCGCTGGAGCACCTGAATAACCTTGGTCTGTTTCTCGTTGTCATAGTCCCAGAAGAAGTAAGGAATTGTCATAAGCACAAAGCCAACAATGTCAATAATCAGGGGCACAGCAATAATTTTGAAACGTGCACTGTCGATATAAAGAACGTCCCAGTTACTGTTGAAGCCATATCTGAGAAGCATAAGCGGAATGATAAGACCTACAAATGATGTAATGGGGCCTGTGAACCAACCGAATACACCTGCAAAGCTTTCAAGTCTTTCACCTGAAATATACATCTGATAGTCACCGATACGTGTACCCATATCGTGACCTGCAGTTGTGGGAATTGTCTTTGTCATTTCCATAAGGAACATTACTACAATACAAACTATACCGCAGATGTGAACATTATCACCGCAGAACCAGAAGGCAGCAACCATAAGTGCGTTACCTAAAGCTCTTGTCAGCTGATAGAAAATCATAATCTGCTTGTAGCTGAATCTCTTAAGGAAATAAGGAGCACAAAGATCGGGCGGAGTTCCCGCAAATGAAATCAGGTTGATGATGATTGTGTAGGGAAGACCTGCCAGACGGAAGGTGTAAAGATAGATAATTGTTGTAATTGCAAGCATACCGTTACCAAGCGAGTCAATAAGACCTACAACGGTATTGATAAGAAGATACTTGTTTCTGAGAACACCGAACATACCGTCCCAGAAATTAATCTGAACCTTCTTTTCAAGAGGCGGCTGCGGAATTCTTTCCTGAATTCTTCCTGCGTAACGCATAGTGATAAGTGCAGGAACAATAAAGGCGATGGGATATACCCAACGGAAAAGATTGATGTCTGCCCATTCCTTGTCGAGAGAGTCAACAACAACGGGAATAATAATTGATACTATTGTGTGCACAAAATGGGAAAGCTTTACGGGATAGGTACGCACAAGAAGTCTTTCCTGCATATCGGGGCTGATGGTTTTTGAAAGTGTTTCAAGGTTATTACCAAAGCCGAAGATATTATAGCAGGCAAAGAGAAGGTTTGCTGTCCATACTCTTGTAACCATATCAGGAATGTTGTAAAGAGGAAGCCAACCAACAAGAATAACCATAATGCACTTAGGAATAACATCACAGTAAAGTGAATACTTATATCTGCCGTATTTAGGAATAAGCTTTTTACGGTAGAAAATATTTCTTGAGCCTGCCCAACCGTTCCAGAGAATGTGTGTACCGAGAATTTTCATCGCAGAGGTTGCGTTGATACCGATACTTTCCATGTTGTTAAGGTAAGCAAGAAGCGGATTGGTTGAATTTGCAAGGAAGGGGAATTTTCCGAAAATCATTACAAGACCTATTACAATAAGTGAGAAATAGAGTCCGTAGAACTTCCTTTCTGTCTTCTTCGGCAAAAAGCCGAGATTATCGTTGATAATCCAACCGATAAGTGTCCATATGTAGTTAAGGGGCATATTGATAATGCCGATGAATGAGAAGGTGAGATAGGGAAGCTCGTAATGATACATAAACAGGTAGCAGGCTGCCCAGAAGCCGATGCCTTCCAGCATTTTTGTACCTGTATAGTTTGAGCCTACGCCTAAGAATATGTCCTTATACTCTCTGTAAGGAACATATTTACCTTCAGCGGGTGTTTTCCAGTGCGTTTTGATTTCAGTAAACAAGCCTTTTACCTTGCCTGTTTTTGAGCTGTTGTTTCCTGAGCTCATTTCATACCACTCTCCTTTTTTTGTATTTCAGAATACACCTATATTAAGTTTAACACATTCCAACTAATTTCTCAACTAAAAAGAGAAAAAATTTACACAAAAACACCAAAAAAAATCGCTTGTAAAAATTTGTTTACATATTGAAGTTTTTACCAAAATGTGATATATTTATCCCGTCAGTTTATATACCATTAAAAAAGGAGTTTTAACAATGAAAAAAATACTCAGTCTGATTTTGAGCTTTATACTCATTTTCACAATGGCTCTTCCTGTTTTTGCTGCAGACACAGTAAATCAGACCTGCCCCACAATTTATGTACCCGGCTTTGCAGGTTCAAAAATCTACAAAGATAAAAACGACCCTTCAACAAAGCTTGTGTTTCCCGAAGCAGATGTACTTCTTGAAAGCGTAAAAAAAGATATTCTCCCCACTCTTCTCACCTACATAGCAACAGATAATGCCGAGCCCTTTGCATACGAGCTTTGCGAGCTTGTGAACAACGTTTTTGCAGGCTATTTCAACAACCCTGACGGTACAGCAAAAGGTAATTCAGGCACTTATCTGTCCTATCCTGCTTCTGTAAGCAATACTTCAAGACTGACCTTCAGCTATGACTGGAGACAGGATCCCTTTACAATTGCAGCTGAGCTCAACGATTTTATCAACTATATTCTCGAAAAATCAGGTGCTGAAAAGGTTGCTCTTCACTGTCACTCACTTGGCAGCGTTATCTGCACAACCTACCTTAAGGTTTACGGCAACGACAAGGTTATGGGCATAGTTCTTGACTCCCCTGCCCTTGAAGGCATAACATATATCGGTGAGCTTCTTTGCGGGAACCCTGAATTTGCAGGTGAGTCACTTGCAAGAGGTATCAAGGACCTGATGGGCGAAAACGAATATAATGAGCTTATTTCAGGTACAATTGATATGCTCGAGCTTGCAGGTATAACCGATAATGTAGGCA
>JAFOXT010000120.1 GCA_017425745.1 Clostridia bacterium
AATCTTTTTTCTGCAGTAGGCACTATGTTGTAATTACTGTAAACACCGATTTTTCCAACGGCAAAGCTTGAAAACTGAGCCTCAGAAAGCTTCATAATTCTTACGGTTACACCCTTTTCATAAGCTCTGATATCAAGACGGTGCTTGACTCTTTCATAGTCAACAATTTCGTCCATAACAAGCACACCGTCAAGATAAACACCTACTCTTGCTTTCTGCGTTACTGTCTGATAGTCACTGTAAACACCGCACAAATCAAAGGTAACATAATCGCCCTTACAGAAGAACTCCACACCTGAGCCTGAATAAGAAATATATCTTCTGCCGTAGCTGTAGCTTGTTCTGCCTAAAGGCTTTACATTGAATTCAGTAGGGTCATATTCCGTATATTCGGCAATCTCCTGCTTCTGAAGCTCTGCGCCCATTTCAGGAGTATCCTTTTCGAAAAAGCAGATATAGCAAAGCAGTGACACAACAGCAGTCATTACTATTATTAAAATGACAAGCAGAAAAATCACTGCATTCTGCATATGCTTTTTCAATTTATTTCACCTCTGAGTCTGCTTTTATTTTGAGAAAACAACTGTTGTAATGCTCTTTTCTCCAACTGCTAATTTATTATGACCCTTACCCTCATAAGTAAGCTCAAGATTCTTCTCACTGTCTGTTGTGTAAACGCTCATATCGTAGCCGAGCATATTGAACTTGATTTTTTTGTCGCCGCCTTCATTTACAATAACTGCAACATAGTCGCCGTCGGGAGTTTTGTAGCAGGAAACGTTCATATTGTTGGTTGTAAGATAAACGTTATATTCCTTGTCGCCTATCCACTGCTTCCACCAGGCTTTTTCTGATTTAACATCTGCAACGCTAAGGTCAAAATCAACCATATGGCTGCCTACAGGAATAAACTTTGAGTAGTGACCCATTGCGTAGTATCTCTTTGAGATTTCATATTCGCTGCAATCAAAGTTAGCGCCAATCATTGAGTCGGCATATTCGCCGCCTTCGTTTACACCTACCCAGCTGCTCCATGAATTACAACCGGTAAGAGCCATATCCTCGCTGATTGTACGTGCCATAATCAGACCTGCTTCAATTGAGTCAATTGTATGCTCGCAAGGAAGCTCGCACCATTCGCTCATTTCAACCTCCATAAGAGGATACTGTTTCTGAAGATAATCGCCGAAAGCTTTTTTAAGGTGAACGTCATTTGTCCAGTAGCTATGGTAAGCATAAGTGCCCATTACCTCAGCAACATCGTCTTCAGCCATAAGTAAGTCTGCACAATCCATTGCGTGGTCTCCTACCTGTCCGCTTTCTGCCATCGAAAGCTTTACATCAAGGTCTCTTTCCTTAATTTCGGCAGCGAACATCTTTGCAAGCTCAATCACCTCAGGAATTTCGTAGTGACAGCCCTCCTGGCCTACCCATGAGCCGCCCCATGCCCACTGAGGCTCGTTAATGGGGCTGATGTACTTTACAGGTACACCCATTTCAATAAAGTGTTCGGTAATATCAAGGAAGTAATCTACAAAATCATCGTAGCAATCCTTTCTGAGATTGCTCTGGCTATCTGTAAAGCCGCCTGAAGCCTGACCGGAAACGGTCATTGAATAGTGTGGTGAGTTAGCAAAAAGAACAACGGTATCTACACAACCGTAGCTGAGAGCCAGCTCAAGAATTTTTCTTGCCGCCGCATCCTGATTCCAGTCATACTCATATTCATCGGTTTCTTCGTTATAAACAAGAAAGCTTTCGCTGCTTCTCCAGGATTTTTTATCGAGTCTTGAATTTGGGTTTTCTCTTTCGCCTGCACCAACGTTATAGCGGAACACATTGAGACCTAAGCCCTCCTCACTGAAAAGGAGCTTTGTGATTTCTTCTGCGTTTTCGCTTGCGCCCGCAATCTGTCCCCACCAGCAGGATGAAGTACCCCAACCGGTAATTTCCTGTTCAACGGAAAGCTTGTCAAATTTGATTTTTGTATTTGCCGGTGAAATTCCGAACCAGCCGGCAATAGTCGCCATTATATAAACAATAAGCGTGCCGCGGTAAATTGATTTTTGAATAAACGTTGTTCTGTCTTTCATTTTTTTATTCTCCCGTAAATAGATTATATTTAATTTATTTTATCACACTTTTCAAAAAACGGCAACTGTTTTTCCTATATTAAGAATTATTACCCACTTGTAAACTCAAAAAATTTTTATTGATTTTTATTCCAATTAGTGATATATTAGAGAGGATATGAAAAAATTTTGAGAGAAAAAGGTGAACTATATGGCTAAAAGTCTTGTAATTTCTCACAGAGGTGCCAACAGATACGCTCCCCAGAACACCCTCCCCGCTTTTAAGAAGGGTTTTGAGCTTGGTGCAGACGGTTTTGAAACCGACGTACACATCACAAAGGACGGCAAAATTGTTCTTTGCCACAACTATACAATTGATGAAACTTCAGACGGTTGCGGTGAGGTTGCTAAGAAAACTCTCGCTGACCTTAAGGAATACGACTTCGGCAAGTACTTTTCAGAAAAGTTCAGAGGTACAGAAATTCCCACAATTGATGAATTCCTCTCATTTGTAAAAACAACCGATATTTCAGTGCTCAACATTGAAATCAAGAGCCCCAAGGAATCAGGCACACCCATTGTAAGCGAAACAATCAAAGCAGTTAAGGAGTACGGTCTTTTTGATAAGCTTCTTATTTCCTCCATTGACCCCAAGATTCTTATGGAAGCAAAGAGAATTGACAAAAACTGCAAAACAGGTTTCCTTTATGCTCCCAACAGCAAAACTCTTCTTCAGATGGGTTGGAAGCCCCTTAAGTTCTGTAAGGAAATCGGTGCTGACGCTGTTCATCCCCACTTTTCATTCGTAACAAAGGCTTATGTAAAGAAA
>JAFOXT010000121.1 GCA_017425745.1 Clostridia bacterium
ACAAAGCTTATTAATATTTCTTTCCGTGCCGATGAAAAAATCAATCCCGGCAACAAGCTTTCAAAGAAAATTGTGCTTATGGATGAAATTGTTCCCAATGAGGTGTTTACGGGCTTCCCGAATCTTATACCGATGCCCTTGCAGACACTTCCCATTTTCCTTTCATCAATGGTAGACCAGCAGATTACACCGCCTTATCTTGAGGTTACCGAAAGCTTCGGTGTACCTGCAGACGTTTGTCCCTTGCCTTCTGCTGAAGCAGGCGTAGCAATTGAAGATGATTACCCGAAAATGGGCTGCTGTATGATCGGTACAAATATGCCTTGTGACGGTTCAATTATGAACTCATCCTTCCTTGACAGACGCCTCAACCTTCCTACCCACTGCTTCGGAATTCCTCTGCGTTATGACGGTGAGGATGTTCAGGAATATGCAGTTGAGGAAATCAAATCGCTCATTAAGTTTATTGAAGATCAGACAGGCGAAAAATTTGATTGGGATGCTTATTTCAAGCGAATGAAGGACTACAATAAGCAGCTTGAATACGAAAGACAGAAATGGGATATCAATAAAACACCTTATCCTCAGATGACGGGTGCAGCTTTCTGGCTTTACAGAATTTTCTACTTCAACCTTTCAGGCGGTTCAAACGAAAAATTCCTTAAGGTTGATGAAAAAGTAAATAAGATTATGATGAAAGCATATGAAAAGAAAACTCCCGTTTCAAAGCATATGCGCCACAGAGCAGTTGTGTGGTCATGTCCCGCTAACTACTATACAAGCTTTGCAAACTGGCTTGAAAACTGCTGGGGTATGAACGTTGTTATGGATATGGAAACAATGATTTCCTACCTTGAAATTGACACTGAAGACAAAGAGCAGTCCCTTAAGGATCTTGCAAAAACCTATCAGCGTTCAATTATGCGTAAACACACAAAGGGCGGCTACAGAAATGTTGTTGACGAGCTCTGGCGAATAGTTGAAGAGTATAATGCAGATACGGTAATTATGTATGACCAGATTTCCTGCAAGGGTATGGACGGTCTTACAGGTATTTTTGATGATCAGGCAAGAGAAAAGGGTATCAACTTTATTTGGGTCCGTCAGGACCTTATGGACCCGAGAACAATTTCAAGACGTGAAATGCGTGATCAGGTTAACAAGTATATGCAGACTGTTCTTCAGGAAGAGCCTGTAGATGCTTCACTTATGGATTTTGAAGATGATTTAGCTTGGTAAATAAAAAAGGAGAGTAATTATTATGAAATATTTTGGCGGATGCGACGTAGGTTCAACCTATACAAAATGTGTAATTTTAGATGAAAACGGCAAAATTGTTGCCAATGTTACAAACAGAAGTAAAATCAATCCCGTTCAGAGCGCTCAGATAGCTCTTGATGATGCGGTTGCTCAGGTGGAAAATCTCAGCAAGGCAGAGGATCTTACATACCTTATCGGTACAGGCTACGGCAGAAACAAGGTTCCCTTTGCTGATGAAAACATTTCAGAAATCAGCTGTCACGCTATGGGCGTACACGTAACAAACCCCAATGTCAAAGCTATTATTGATATCGGCGGTCAGGACGTAAAGGGCATTGCTATTGATACTGACGGTACAGTTAAAAACTTTGCTATGAATGATAAGTGTGCTGCAGGTACAGGCAGATTCTATGAGGCTATGGCTAATGCTTTTGAAATGAGCCTTCCCGAATTCTCAAAGCTTTCACTTCAGGCTAAAAACACAATTCCCATTACTGCTCAGTGCACAGTTTTTGCAGAGAGTGAGGTTATCTCTCTTGTAGGTGAGGGTAAGCCTATGGACGAAATTGCTGCAGGTATTCAGCTTGCAGTTGCAAAAAGATGCTTTGTAATGGCTAAAAAAGCAGGCGCAACAGACAGCATTACTCTCACAGGTGGTTGCGCAAAGAACGACGGTCTTAAGGCTGCAATTGAAAAGGTGCTTAAAATCAAGGTTGTTGAGCTTTCAACCGACCCTCAGCTTATGGGTGCGCTTGGTGCTGCTGAATATGCCAGACAGAAAGGACTTGCTCAGGTGAAGTGATATGGAAGTTATTTTGATAATACTTGCAGTCATATTCGCTTTGTTCGTTGTTACTTTTGCAATATATTGGTTTAATCTTGATATGAAGCTTATCAGAGTTGTTTATGACTGGCTTTGGAAAAACCGTTACGACAAAATGAAAAAGGATAAAAAACTGTAATGGAATTTTTTGATTCATTAATATGTGAGCTTTCTGATCTGATTTCAGAATATCAGAAAGCAAACTATCCCTGCAGTGAAAAAAATCAGTGGACTGATGTCGGGTACAGTCAGGTAATTCTTCAACGTGATACTGCTTTTGAGCTTGACGGTGTGGGGTTCAATCTTGTAACCTCCTCAGATGTTGAAGACGGCATAGTTGTAGTCGGTGATGAGCTTTGCAGCATAACTGCTGACCGTAAGTTTGCAAGAGTCTGCCTTGTGCAGCTTGAAGACAGCGACAATGAGCAGGACTGTTACAAAACCATAAAAAAGGTTGATTATGTAAAGTACCATTTCTTCCCTGAGGGCTATATGATAAGAACAACCTCACGTTCTCATAAGGAGTCAGTAAGGGTTGCAAAAAGTGCTTTGAAAAAAGGAATCTCCTTTGAAAAAGCGGGTAATCTTTTAATCAGTAAATATAAGGAAAACCCGAAGGTAAAAGCTGTAAAGGTTATTTTTGTAACTGCTTCAGGTGCAGATTACAAAAAGCTGGAAGCTATGGCTCAGAAAAGCGGCAGTATAGCAGAAACCCTGAACCATATAATGAACAACGTGAAATTTGACTGTGATACCTGTAACCTTAAGCCTGTATGTGATGAGGTTGAGGGAATGAAAGAGCTTCATTTTAAAAATGCATCAATGGGAGTGTGATTATGGATAAAAAACAGATTATCACATTTTTCGATGACAGAGCATCTGACTGGGATATTTACCAGGAGCGTAATGAAGAGGCAATAGCTTTCATTCTTGATAAGGGAGAAATAACAAAGGGCAAAAATGTTCTTGATGTTGCCTGCGGTACGGGAATACTTTTTAGGGATTATCTTAACCGCGGAGCAGTTGTTACCGGTGTGGACATTTCTTCGGGAATGCTGCGGGTTGCAAAAGAAAAATTCCCTGATATAGAGCTTATCTGTGCAGATGCTGAAGAATATGTTTTTGAGAAAAAATATGATTCAGTAATGATATATAATGCTTTTCCTCATTTTACTTGTCCCCAAAAGCTTATACGGAATCTTGCTGAAGCCTTAAAGGCAAAAGGAAGACTTACCGTTGCTCACGGGCTGAGCGAAAAGGAGCTTGAAAAATGTCACTCAACTGTGGCAAAGGATGTTTCTTTACCTTTGCTGTCAAAAGAAAAGCTTTGTGAAATAATGTCAGAGCTTTTTGATGTGGATGTTATGATTTCAGATGAAGAGAAGTATATTGTTTCAGGATTAAAAAAATTACCGATGTAGTACACAGAATTCTGCAGCTTGATGAGCTGGACTGTGCATCGTGTAAAATGAAGGCTGTCTGCGATGAGGTAGAGGGTGTCAGAGAATTACATATGAAAAAAGAAAAGGAGAAAATTTAAAATGGAACATAATCACCATGGTCATCATCACGACCATTCATCTGCAGAGGAAACAATAGCTCTGCTTAAATATATGGCGCATCATAATGCGCACCACGCTGAGGAGCTTATGGAAACAGCAGCTTTTCTTTCTGAAAACAGTGCAGAGCTTATAAAAGAGGCAGTTGAGCTTCTTAATAAATCCACTGAAAAAATCAATCGGGCAATAAAGGAATCGGAGGGTTAAAAATGTGCCTTTCATCAATTTATAAAAAAAGCGATGATGAAAATGTTTTTCTTTTAAAAAATGTTGCAAGAGTTATCTGTAAGGATGGCGAGCT
>JAFOXT010000122.1 GCA_017425745.1 Clostridia bacterium
ATTTTAAAGCAGGGCACAAAGGGCATTATGGACGCAGTACGCTTTTTACAAAAGGAAGTAAAATTCCCGTCACTTGTACCTGATACTGATAAAGATGGCTTTGCGTGTTCTACCTTTAATGCAAAAACACCTGAGGGCGATTACATTTTAGGCAGAAACTTTGACTATAAGGCTGCACCTTGCCTTGTGTGCTGGACTGCTCCTCAGAACGGATACAGAAGTATGTCTGTGGTTGATACAACATTTTTTATCCACGGAACAAAGTATTTCCCTATGGCAAAGGCTAAAAATCATCTTCGTGCACTTGCTGCTCCTTATACATCTATGGACGGTATAAACGAAAAGGGCTTTTCAATTGCAGTTCTTGAAATTAAGTCAAAGGCAACCAAACAGAACACAGGAAAAACACCGTTTATCACAACTGTTGCAATTCGTGCTGTTCTTGATAAATGTGCTACTGTCAAGGAAGCGCTTGAGCTTTTTGCATCATATGATATGCAGGATTTATTAGGCATAAATTATCATTATCAGCTTGCTGATGCTGAGGGCAACAGTGCAATTATTGAGTACGTTGACAACAAAATGGTTGTAATAAGTCAGGAAGAGGGTAAGGAAAATCTTATTCTCACAAATTATTTCCTCACTCCCGGCGGTGACAATCACGACGGCAGAGGCTACGACCGATATGAAAAAATCGAAACCACTCTCAAGGCTAATAACGGAATCCTTACAGAAGATGAAGCAATGAAGCTTCTTTCAGAGGTTACTCTTCATTATCAGCATAAAACACTTAAGCATATGGTTATTACTCTCTGGAGCGCGGTTTATAACTGCAAAGAAAAATCAATGCTTCTCTGTGCCGGTATGGATTATGATACAGAATATAAATTCTATGTTGACAGACCTTGCGAGGTAATTAAAGTTAAGTAAACAAAATGACGATGCTCAACGCATCGTCATTTTTTGTAGCTTAAAAGCTTATGCTTCCTTGATTATGTATTTGTAGAAGTCAACTGCGGGAGCAAGAGTTTCAACATCAACGTTTTCATCAATGCCGTGAACACTGTCAAGCTGTTGCTTGTTGATTTTGAACGGAACAAATCTGAGACAGTTGTCACAAACCTTGCCGAAATATCTGCTGTCTGTTGCAGCGTTCATAATATAGGGAACAGGCTTATATTCGGGGAAAACATTGTTAACAGCCTTTTCAATGAATCTGAATGCTTCACCCTTGAAATCTGTAATTCCTGACTCAATTCCATCATCAGTAACAATTGTTTCAATATCATATTTCTTTGCAAGAGCAGCAATTGCTTCAACGCTTGATTTCTTGCCCTGATGATGTGAAAAACGCATATTACCAACAACCCATGCTTCCTGAGGAATAACGTTTGTTCCGTCTGAGCCCTTACTCATTGTGAAAGCAAGCGTTGTTCTGAGCAGTGCCGCACCTGCAGGTGAAATCATAGGCATAACCTTTTTGAGTACGGGCTTGAATGCGTTTACATTACTGCAGGCAGTTTTCATAATACCGCTCATTGTAGGTGAAAAACGAGTGAGCATTTCTTTAACTGTATCTGACATATAAACATCAAAGCATTCGGCCTTTTCAGCTTCTGCCATAAATTTGCCAAGACGCACAAGGGGAGTGTTCTTTCCCGGTGCAGAGGCATGACCGCCGTTGGACTTAGCAATAAACTTAAGGTCAACATAACCCTTTTCGCCAACACCTATCATAGCAAAAGTGCCGTCAGCACCGCCGATGGGATCATATAAAATCATACCGCCCTCGTCAAGCACCAGATGAAATTCTATGTTTCGGTTTTTTAACTCATTTGAAATTGCTTCGCCGCCTTCACCGCCGATTTCCTCTGTGCAGGCTGTTATAAAGTAGGTATCTCTTTTGGGGGTAAAGCCTTCTTTTATAAGCTCTTCAGCAGCCTGGAACATCATTGCAAGACCGCCCTTGGTGTCAAGTGTGCCTCTGCCCCATACCTTGCCGTCTGCAATTGCGCCTGAAAACGGAGGATGAGTCCATTCACCGCTTGCTTCAACAACGTCGTGGTGATTCATAAGAAGAACCGGCTTCAATGATGAATCTGTACCCTTCCATTTAAGTAAAAGGCTGCCGTCAAAATTTTCACATTCTGCTGTAGCAAAAAGATTGGGATAGGTTTCGCGAAGAACCTCATGGAAACCTAAGAATTTTGTAATGTCTTTGTTTTCTCTTGATGAAATTGTTTCAACCTTAATAAGCTTTGAAAGAATTTCAGCATACTGCATTGCACGATTATCGCTCATTTTTTTCATCTCCTGAACAAATATTGATAAAATTATAGCACAGATTAAAAATAAAATAAAGCCCTTTATGTAATTTGTGTCTGATAAATCAAAAAGCCTTGACTTTATTGTAAGAATTTTATTTTGCAAGTCTTTCCATATAAATTCCGCCGTTATCCTTAAGCCATTTGTTACATTCTTTGTACTTAGGGAACACCTTGTTGATTTCAGCATAAAACTGCTCTGAATGGTTCATATGCTTTCTGTGGCACAGCTCGTGTACAACAACACTGTCGATAATTTCACAGGGAAACATAGCCAGAAGACAGTTGAAATTAAGGTTTCCCTTTGAAGAACAGCTTCCCCAACGGGTACGCTGACAGCGTATGGTAATACGGTTATATGTTACACCTATCAATGGCGCATAATGCTTTACCCGCTCAGGAATAATCTGCTTTGCCTTTTCATAAAGAGCTTCAATTTCCTTTTCGGTAAAAGGCTCAGCCTCATCAACAGCCTTCTGCCTTTCTGCTATATCGGTAAGATGCTTTTTAATCAGGGAGTGCTTTGATTCAATGAATTTATATATGTCTTCATCTTTCATTCTCAAAGGTGCCCGTGCAATAATTTCACCGTGCCTTAGTTGAAGAGAAAGTGTTTTGCGGCTGCTTCTGATAATGGTAACCTTTATGCCTGACAGAATCATTTTTAGTTCTCTTTTCTTATTGTTTTATGAAAATAAGTATACTCTTTTTATAGCTTCTTTGCAATAGTAAAAGATTACAGATTTAACCCTGGAGCTGTTGAAATAATTTTTGATTAATGTTAAAATTACACCAAGAGGTGATCAGAATGTTAAAGGCCGATTGGATACATCCGTCATACAATATGGGAAAGGTTTGTCCTCTTTTCAGAAAAGATTTCTATATTGATAAACAGGTTGAGTCAGCGTTTCTTTATATCACAGCCCGCGGGGTGTATGAAGCAACACTTAACGGTCAGCGTGTGGGCGATTTTATAATGGCTCCCGGATGGACAGTGTATCATAAACGACTGCAGGTTCAGAAATATGATGTCACAGCCTTTTTACAAGAGGAGAACAGCCTGATTCTTCACCTTGCTGAAGGCTGGTTCTGGCGACTTAAAAAATCTCAGCCCAAAGCAATTATTGCTCAGCTTCATATTGAGTTTTCCGACGGAACAACTCAGGATATCGGTACAGATGAAAGCTGGTTTGTTGCTGAAAGCAATCTGCGTTTCTGTCACTTATATAACGGAATTATATACGATGCAACACATATTCCTGTTTATGATACTCAGGCAAAGCTTGCGGAAGATAACAGTCAGGACTTGCTGATAG
>JAFOXT010000123.1 GCA_017425745.1 Clostridia bacterium
CGGGCTTGAAGCAAGCCTGGCCGAAAAGTGCTGAGGGCTGGTCACCGATTGCACCGCAGATGGGCACACCTTCAAGCTCTTCAAGACCGATAATACCCTTTGCAACCCAACCGTAAACCTGACTTGAAGGTACGGGAGTGGGAAGAATGCTCATTGGGATACCGAGCTTTTCGCAAAGGTATTCATCCCAGCAGAGTCTGTCTACGTCAAAGAGCATTGTTCTTGATGCGTTTGAGTAGTCTGTAACGTGTGTTCTGCCTGCAGTAAGGTTCCAGATAAGCCATGTTTCAACTGTACCGAAAAGAAGCTGACCTGCGTCTGCAAGAGCCTTTACACCGGGAACGTTGTCAATAATCCACTTGATTTTTGTAGCTGAAAAGTATGCGTCAACAATAAGACCTGTGTGGTCCTTGATGTAATCGCAAAGCTCTTTGTCTTCCTTGATTTTTTCGCATTCGTCAGCAGTTCTTCTGCACTGCCACACAATTGCGTTGTATACGGGCTTACCTGTAGCTCTGTCCCAGAGGATTGTTGTTTCTCGCTGATTGGTAATACCGATACCGGCAATATCCTTAGCTGAGAACTTACCTGAACGAAGAATTGTTGTAATTGAATTGAACTGGCTGTAAAGAATATTAAGAGGGTCGTGTTCAACCCAGCCAGCCTTGGGATAAATCTGCTCAAATTCATTCTGAGCCTTTGAGATAATGTTACCCTTTTTGTCAAAAACAATTGCTCTTGAGCTTGTTGTACCCTGGTCAAGGGCAAGTACGAGTTTTTCTGCCATAACCTTTTTCTCCTTTTGTGATATTTTCTTCATATTATATCTAATTAATTTTACTTTAAATATTAACATTTGTCAACAAGATTAAGTGGATTTTATCGGAACACAAAAAATATTTTTAATTTTTGCAGAAAGAACAGGATAAAAGTAAAATATTGGCATTTATTACTTGACCTTGAGAACTAAATATTGTATTATATATATTATGTAAATTTGTGTGTATTCTAAATATAGATAAAAACAAGAAAGGAACTTCTGAAATGGAAAATGTATTCTCAGGTGAGATTTTAAATATTACCCCTTTTAAAAAGGGCTTTGTTTTTGCAACAAAAAGTACAACCCCCGACGGCCAGATCAAGGCTAATTTTTACGGCTATGATGCAGTAAACGACAAGTTCACACACATAAAGAAATCAGTTTTCCTCAAGGTTAAATTCGGATACGAATATGAGGAAATTGCTGAACAGCTCGGCGACTATGTTTCATGCGACGTAGGCGTGCTCAACGATAACAGAATTATGGCTGTGTTCCCCAACGGTGAGTACAACATTTTCAACACCGACGGCACTCTTAACGTATCTTCTCTCCTCACCTATCACGGCTCACCCGTTTGCGATATTGCAGTTGACGGCGCTTATATCTGGTGTGCAGTACCTCAGGAAAATGCAATTATCAAGTATTCACCCCGTGAAGGCAGAATCCTTCTTCGTGTTGGTGGCGGTGACACAACAGCCTTTGAAAGTCCCTGTGCAGTTTCACTTATGGGTAATCAGCTTTTTATCTGCAACCAAACTTCAAAGAAAATCCGCACACTCAACATTGAAACAAACTCCGTAAGAGATTACAGAGTGTTCAACGAAAAGGTGTATAAGTATATAAATGTTATGGGCAGAGAGTTTGTATGGCTTAAGTCCGGACTTTATATTCTTGATTGATAATTTTCCCTTGCATCATATTTGTAAATCATCATTAAGGAGGCATAAAATATGGATTATGTTTATTGCCATTGTCATTTCGACAATGATAATGTACTTTCAGAAATTTTCTGGTGGATCAGAACCAGATTTATGAAAATATTCAATATTGATCCCGTTTGTGAAGATTGCGGAAAAAGACATTACAAATAAAAGCTAAAGGCAGTTCAGATTGAACTGCCTTTTAATTATACTTTACACCTCAGAGTTGCTTTCTTCAGCAACTCTTTTTTTATTATACTTCATAGTAACAAGAAGAGGAATAATTGTGAGTGCAATAATTATTGAACCTACAAGGAAAATGTTTCCGTTGGGGATATATTCCATCTGTCCGCTTGTAACATTTTGGAAAACCTCACCGCTTGTTTTAACAACGGCTTCACCGATAAATGAACCGCCAATCATCGGAATAAGCACGAAGAAGAGAATCCATATACCCTCAAACTGACCCTTGCTGTCCTTGGGATAAAGCTGCTTTGTCCAAACCTTTGTGGTCTGAAGAATGGTTACATAACCAACGCCTACAAGGAAGATTCCGAGCCATAATCTGAAGTCGAAAAGCTTTGTATTGTCAATCATATCGGGTGTTACGGGATAAATGATAATAAGGCCGATAACATTGATAATAATTGAGAAAATTGAAACTGCAACGTGCTTGTTCTTGTTGATAAGCTTTGACGCAGGAATTGCAGTAAGCATTGAAAGCACAAGAGGCACTGCTTCAATAATACCCATCTGATCAGCTGTATAGCCGAGATAGTAAATAATGTAGTTACCGATATAAGCAAAGTAAACGTTGAAGCCGATAAAGAACACTGCAACTGTAATGTTTACCCATACAAGCTCCTTCAGCTCAAAAAACTTTTTGAAGTTGAAAACGCTTATAAACTGCTGGAAGAAGGTTCCTCTTTTTGAAGGCTCAACATCATCTGCCTTTGAAAGGAAGAGGAGTGAAATTATGCCGAAGATAATTACGAACACACCCATTACGATGAAAAGGCGCATATAGTTGTTATCTTCACCAACAAGAAGACCGCCTACAACAGTGCCGAGAATTGTTCCGAGAACGGGCTGAGTTGCAAGTGCTGCACCGATCTGGCCTCTGTTCTTGTCAGTGAGAATATCTGTTGTCCAGGTGTTGAAGCCTGCATCGTTACCCATTGAGCCGAAAAAGCTCATAACTGTGTCTGCAAGAACAACGCTGATACCTGCAACAAGATAAAGATCCTTGCTGATAAACTCTGTAAGACCGAAGCCGATTGTAAAAATACCCCAGAGGATATAACCTATCGAAATGAACTTTCTGCGGTTACCTGTTCTGTCTGCCCATGTACCGAAGAAAAAGGTTGCAAAGGTTGTTGCAAGAGCACTGCAGATAAGCATACCCGTAATAATTGACGGGTCCTTACCTATTTTTGTATAAACAAAGGTATTGAACCACTGATTTTCCATATTCCAGCAAATCTGACCTGCAAGGCCAAGACCCCATATAAGGGTCCACATTTTAAAGCCGGAAGTCTTTTTCTGAAGCTTGTTCATTTTATTCACTTACCTCTGCGTTATTTTTAAGGTAACCCTTCTTGATAAGAATTACAAGAGGAACGAGTACAAATACAGTTACAACTGCTGCATAGATGAACATATCTGATGTGGGACAAATCTGTGCAACACCGTATTCGTCAAGGTAAGTTGTGTTTGAGTTTACACTTGCAATTTCGCCAAGCTTGGGGCCGATAACCATAGGAAGAAGAACGTTGAATATCATTCTGATACCCTGGAAAAGACCTGACTTACCCTTAGGAGTAAAGTCTCTTACTGAAGCTGCAAGCTGAATCATAAGCACTGCGTAACCGATAAGTGTGGGAGCAGCTGCAAGAGCAACCTGAACAAGTCCCTTTGCAAAGCCGAGACCTGCAAGACCAACAATAAAGCAGATTGTGCCGAGCACATAAGCAAGAGCCTTTTTCTTATTAGCAAGAACCATAAGAAGCACAAGACCTGCAACAAGAACAACAACAGCAATTATAATTGGTATAAGTGATGAAGCAGCCATAAGGTTGATACCTTCACTTTCGGGCATTACAACATACTGAATGTAGATAAGCATATACGGGAAGAATACCTGAACGGCAATTGCATAAAGACATGAAGCAACAAGTGTAAGGTAAAGACCTGCATTTTCTTTAATAACTGA
>JAFOXT010000124.1 GCA_017425745.1 Clostridia bacterium
AACGAGGAAAGAGTAATTCCCGCAACAGGTCACGCTTACAAGAAGACAACCTTCCCCGTAAGCTGTGCAGCAGACGGCTACGATCTTTTTGAATGTCAGAACGAAGGCTGCGGTCACAAATATAAGGACAACTGGGTAAAAGACCGTCAGCACAACTATACAGAAACCAAGAAAGAAGCAACTTGCTCAACAGCAGGTCTTATTACATATGTGTGTGCAACCTGCGGTAACAGAAAAGATGACGTTGTAATTCCTGCTCTCGGTCACGATATGGAAGGTGCAGTTGTCTCAAAAGAGCCCACTTGCTCAGATGAAGGTCTTATGACCGACAAGAGTAAGAGATGCTCAAGAACTGTTACAGAAACAATTCCTGCACTCGGTCACGACCTTGACATTGCAGTAATTCCTGCAACCTGTACAGAAGGTGGCTTTACAAAAAGCACATGTAAGAGATGTAACTATGTTGAAGAGTATAACAACATCCCTGCATTAGGTCACGACAAGAAAATCACAAACGCAATTGCTCCCACATGTGTATACGAGGGTTACCATCTTTATACCTGTGCAAGGTGCGGAATTGAAGATAGAGAAACTCTTCCCGCACTGGGTCACGAATATGAATATACACCCGACGGCAACGCAACCTGCACTCAGGACGGCACAAGAACAGGTAAGTGCATCCGTTGTCCCAAGACAATATCCGATTATGAACCCGGTTCAGCTCTCGGTCACTCCTTCACACTTTATATTTCAAACAGCAATGCAACCTGCACAGATAACGCAACCGAATGGGCTGCTTGCGACAGAGGCTGCGGTACAAAGGATGTCAGAGAAATCCCAAATTCAGCACTCGGTCACAACTATGTGGGCAACCTTTGTACAAGATGCCATGCCGTTAAAGACGAAGATTCTTCAGTTTGCAAGCACATCTACCCCGACAACTGGACTGTAATCATTACTCCTGACTGTCAGAACAAGGGTGCTCAGGTTAAGGTCTGCACCTTGTGTAAGAATATTATCTCTGAAAGTCTTCCCAAGACCGGTCATATTGACCACAATGGTGACAGCAAATGCGACTCCTGCGACAAAAAAATCGTCATCGTTGAACCCCAAAAGCCCGAAGAAAAGCCCTGCAGCTGCGATTGTCACGCAGGCGGTATAAAAGCATTCTTCTTCAAGCTCATTAACTTCTTTGCAAAAATTTTCGATAAAAACGCAAGAGTTTGCGATTGCGGTAAAGCTCACTGATAAAAAATCATCTCCGAAGCCCATAACAAGCTTCGGAGATTTTCTTATGCTTTTTTTAAATCTTATCCTCAGAAAAATCAATCAGCACCTGAGTGCGTTTCGGTGTAAGCTTTGTAAGCTTAACCCCTGCAGCCTCAAACATTCTCTTTGAAGCGCGTGTAGATTCGGTTTCAGCATACTTGTCAGAGATGTATACAACCTCGCTGATACCGGACTGAATAATCGCCTTTGCACATTCGTTGCAAGGGAAAAGCGCAACGTAAATTCTGCAGCCCTCAAGGTTTGAATCTCGGCTGTTGAGAATTGCGTTCAGCTCTGCGTGGCACACATAAAAATACTTTGTATCGTATGCACTGCCTTGTCTCTCCCAAGGAAATTCGTCATCACTGCAGCCCATAGGGAAACCGTTGTAGCCAACTGACATAATTCTGTTTTTTGAGTTCACAATGCAGGCGCCCACCTGAGTGTTAGGGTCCTTACTTCTGTATGAAGCCAGCATTGCAACACCCATAAAATATTCGTCCCATGATAAAAAGTCTTCTCTTTTTGCCATAACTTTTCTCTCCTTAATTTTATTCAACTTCTCTATAGTAAAGACCTCTTGTAAAGTTGCCCTTTACACCCTTACCTTTTCGGTAAGCGTCAATAACAGCCTCACACATTTCACGCTTTTCTTTTGTAAAATAGAAAGTGATAAAATCCACATTTCTGATTTCATCAAGTCTGTCACCCATATAAATCGGCTGAGAATTGAGAATTTCGCTTGCTCCCATTTTACACATAACGGGAAACTTCATTCCCATTCTGTCAGTGAGGTAACTGTCACCCTTGCAGTCCGCACAGGTCTTGCCGTTTTTTATAGGGCAGTTTCTTGTGAGCATAAGAGGCAGTCTTCCGTAGCCGATTATACCTCTTTTTGCCTTACCGCCTATTTTTGAAATACGGTTAACTGTAAGCTCAGGTGACAAGGTCATTTCCTTTACACCAAGCGACTCTAAAACGCCTACCGAAAGGCTGTTAAACACATTCATTGAAAAGCCTGTGTGAATTTCAAAGCCAAGCTCTCTTGCAATGGCAAGCGCATCAAGTGTACTGCAATAAGCAATGTTTATTCCACACTTTTTGAATACTGTCAAAAGCTCTTTCACCTTATTTTCTCTGCCGAAAATACCTCTCGGCACCTCAACACCCACATTTACGGGCAGGTTTTTAACCTTTTCAACAAGGTTTTCATCACAATCTATAGGAATATACAAGTTTTCCACATTGTTGAGATTATGAGGTATCTGGCCTAAGCTTGCAACCCTTATGTTGAATTTCAAGGGCTTTTCTGACTTATATTCGGGTATTTTTACCTCTATATCTGTAAAGCTCTTTTCCTTTACATCAGAGAGCTTTTCGTTAAGGCTTTCAAGAGCACTTCTTCTGAGATTATTTATTACACTTGCAGGAACAATAAGTCCTTCATCAAGCTCAACCTCTATACTTTCAGCATAAAACTGTGTTCCGCCGCATTTGTTTATTCTTTCGCTGAGCCCCTCTTTTGTAAGAGGCTTGTTCAGCGCCTTTTCGGGAATGTATTCGTCAGAAACGAAAACAGTTTTTCCATTTGCAGACGCTGAAAGAGAAACGGGTTCATTCTCAAGTACGCTGAGATAAAAGCTTACAGGAATAAGCGGTGTCTCTTTTTCATAAAGATGGCTGAGCTCATTCAGTACCGAATTGGTGGCTGCGGTAACATCATCCTTACCTCTTGTACCAAACATATCCTTGCCCAGCTTTCCCTCGTAGTAACCGGTCGTAAAGCCTGAACGTGAGAAAACTGCACGGAGCTTTCGGTTAAGCTCTTCATCGTTTTCGTTTTTAAGTGAATTCACTACACTGGTAACAGCAGCGGCAACATATTCGGGCCGCTTCATTCTGCCTTCAATTTTAAGAGAAACCACACCGATATCTGCAAGGTCATTCACACTCTGCACGAGGGATAAATCCTTAAGGCTGAGATCGTATCCGTCAGAGCCGTCTGCTTTGAAAGGAAGTCGGCAGGGCTGAGCACAAAGACCACGGTTACCGCTTCTTGCCCCGAACATACTGCTCATATAGCACTGACCTGAAACGCACATACAAAGTGCGCCGTGCACAAAGCATTCAATTTCCATATCAGTGTTTTCAGCTATGTGCTTTATCTCCTCGCGGCTAAGCTCCCTTGGAAGAACAGCCCTTTTAAATCCCAGCTCTTTTAAAAGCTTTACACCGCTGAGTGTCTGCACCGACATCTGAGTTGAAGCGTGCATATCAATTCCCTTGCACGCCTTTCTTACAAGCTGACCAATGCCCAGGTCCTGCAAAATAAGCGCATCTGCCCCTGTTTCGCAAATGCGCTCTACTGTGCTTTTTGCGGCAGGAATTTCATCATCTGAAATGAGTGTGTTCATTGTGATATGAACAGCGGTGTCGTGGCTGTGACAGTAGTCTACAGTATCCTTCAGCTCTTCAAATGAAAAATTGTCCGCCTTTGCCCGTGCATTGAAGCTCTTTGTTCCCATATAAACGGCATCTGCACCGCATCTTACCGCAGCTTTTACACTTTCGGCTGAGCCTGCAGGCGCCAGAACTTCAATTTTGTTTTTCATAATTATTTCTCAAGCTTTCTGGGCTTTTTGAGAGCGTCAAGCTCTGCTTTCATTTTAACATTCTGAGTTTTAAGGGTTTCAACCTCTTTTCTCAGGTTTTCGCTTTCGTGTCTTGCAAGGTCGGCCTTACTCTTTGCGTTTGAAGCATCGTCAAGGTAGTCCTTAATCTGCTCACGGAGTCTGTCTGCAGTTTCGGTCGCTTTTTTGCATTCGTCTGCATAATCAAGAGCAAGTAAAATTGCTGCCTGAGTTACTGAAAGACGGTCGTTTGCCTTCATAATAGCGGCAAGAGCTCTGTCAAGCTCCTTACCCAGAGACTGCACATATCTTACATCATCTTCGGCAATTACAGTATACTCTGCGCCTCCGATTGAAAGTCTTACTTTATTTGCTGCCATACTGAATCATCCTTTCTTAAAACACTATTCAGCATTATTCATATCATACCTATTCTCAATTATACATCAATTCTGCTCTCTCCGTCAAGAGTAATAAATATTAAAATAAAAATATAATATATTGTTTGATTTTTTATGTTTTTGTGCTATAATACGGGTAGATAATTTTTCACAGCATCACTGAGCCGTAGCGTTCGGTGAGCTTTGCTGTTGTGTAACCAAAAAGGAGATGGTAAAAATGGAGACAATCAGACAGTTTCTGACAAATCTCATTTATCTTCCCGAAGTCAAATATGCCCTGGACGCAGTTTTTAAAATGGCCCTTGCTGTTTTGTTCAGCGGTGTAATCGGATATGAAAGAGAGCATTCTCACCGTCCCGCAGGCTTCAGAACACACATTCTTGTTGCTGTAGGCTCTGCTCTTGTAATGATGACTTCAGGCTATGTTTTCAATGAATATGCCGGTCTCGGAACCTTTGACCCCACAAGACTCGGAGCGCAGGTAATCAGCGGTATCGGTTTCCTTGGTGCAGGTACAATTCTCCGCGAAGGCTTCAGCGTCAAAGGTCTTACAACTGCGGCAAGCTTATGGGCAGTTTCATGTATCGGTCTTGCAGTGGGTGCAGGCTATTACACCGGTGCTCTTGTTTCAACAATTGTAATTTACCTTACACTTAACACATTCAAGCGCTTTGTTATAAGAGGCAATCCCTCAAAGAACATCTATATTGAAGCTGAAAATATGACAAAGCAGGCTGCTGATGTAGGTGCAATAATCAAGCGTTACGGCGGCAACCTTCACACACTTGAAATTCTTTACGCAGATTCAAATCAATCCAAAAGAAAAAGCGACTCTGTTGTTATGAAGGCAGTTGTTTTCCCCCGTGACGAAGAAGGTCTTAACCTTACGATTTCAGCTATCCGTTCCCTTGAAGGAATCAGAGATTTATATATTGACTGAGGTGATATAAATGAAAGTTCTTTGCGTAATTGATATGCAGAACGATTTTATAGACGGTGCTCTCGGCACAAAAGAGGCAGAGGCTATTGTTGAAAACGTAAAAGCAAAAATTGAGCTTTACCGTAAAAACGGCGATACAGTTATTTTTACAAGAGATACCCACAGTGAGGATTATATGAACACTCAGGAGGGCAAAAATCTGCCTGTACCACACTGCATAAAAGGCAGTAAGGGCTGGGAGGTTTCTGAAAAGCTTGACACAGCATCATATAAAATTATAGATAAGCCCACCTTCGGCTCATTTGAGCTTGCCGAATATATTTCAACTCTTGCAGATGTTGATGAGATTGAGCTTATAGGTCTGTGCACAGACATCTGCGTTATTTCAAACGCTATGATTCTCAAGGCAAGGTTCACTGAAACACCCATTAAGGTTGACTCCTCCTGCTGTGCAGGTGTAACGCCTGAAAGCCACACCAACGCTCTTGGCGCTATGAAAATGTGTCAGATTAACTGCTTCTGATATATTAGGTATTGATTTTTACTTATTGTTTGTGGTATTATTTTCTCAGAGCTATAAAGCTCATAAAACGAAAGGAGAAAACATTATGACAACTATCGGCGATTTCATTAACATTGCAAAGCAGGTTATCGAATACATCATTGAATTAATTCAGACATATTTCGTTAAACCTGAAGAAACACCTGAAGAAGCACCCGTAGCATAAAAGCTCTTTGCTGCCCCGACTCAGCTCGGAGCAGCATTTTTTATCCTTTCTCTTTAATAAATGATAATATTTTATTAAAAAACTATTGATTTTCCGTTCATAATGTGTTATTATTCAAACAGAGTAATAAATGATTACCCTAATCTACGAAAGGAGTTATGAATAATGGAAAATCTCGATTTCAATGCTCTCTTAGCTAATATTGATATGGAAGCTATCGCTGCTTTCTTTAAGGGTCTTGTAGAAGTTGTTGTTAACTACGTTACAACATACTTTGCAAAATAAGTTATTATAGCTTAAAAGAGTTGCCTTCGGGCAACTCTTTTTTTATTTTATCTTATTATTTTATCTTAACTGCAACAGCAGTTATATCATCACGGCAATTTTCGTCAGTTCTGAGATTTGCAAGGCGGACTATATGACAGGCAAGATCGTTCATACTGCCCGTATTCCATGAGAGAAGCTCATCGTTTATCCAACCACAGTCCCCTACAGTTGCACCGTCAGAAAGCAGCAGAACAATATCACCTGCCTGAAGCTCCTTTTCAGCTTTGAAAAATTCAATATTTCTGATTATACCAATGGGCAGCGACGGCGCCTCAATTACCGTTATTTCATTTCCACGTCTTATGAATGTAATTCCGGCACCCGCCTTGTAAAATTCCGCTTTTCCGTTAAATAGATTCACTCTTAGTGCGTCAATTGTTGAAATTGACTCGTCGGTGGATTTTATAATCATTGATGAATTCACTATTTTAAGCGCACTGTCAAAGTCAAAGCCCGAATAAATCAGCTTTTCCATTATTGAACAGGTCATATTGCTGTCAATTTTTGCTCTTGAGCCTGTTCCCATACCATCAGAAAGTATAACTGTTGCCGAACCGTTTCTTTTAGGAATTACCGAAACTGTGTCTCCGCAAACTGTTCCTTCCTTCATTGCTTTCTGCCACAAGCCTACCTGAACAGTTAAAGCTGACCTTTCCTCAAAAATAATTACAGTTTTAATTTCAGTAACCGTTATATCGGCCTTTTCAAAACGCCTTTTTGTAATGAATTCAAGAATAGCCTTCATTTTTTTATGCTCTTCGTGTATTTCAGGATCAAATGCCGTAATTTCTACCGTCATTTCTGAGCTGCTGCTCAGGTAACAAGAAAGTCCGTCAACAAAAATACCGCTGTCTGAAAAAGCCGTTTTCAATACCGCAGCCTTGCCCTTATCGGGAATTCTGCTTTCACTGACAGAAAGTGCGGTTGATTTCAGAAAATCACCCATACTGCAAAACTGATCAGTAAGCACACGGCGCATTTCTGAAAGCTTGCTTTTTGTAAGCAGACTTTCCGCAAAATCGTGATAGCTTTCATCGATACACACTGAAAGCTGTTGAAATCTGGGGCAAGTTTTTTTAAGGCTTATACTGCCGTTTTTTTCAATGCCGGCAATAGTCAGCACATCAGAAGCAGTCCCATCAAAATTCCGGTTCCAGCAAAGGAACTTTTTCTGACAGCCGTCACAGACCTTCTGCTGCAGAAAGGCAAACATACGGTTAACCTCAGGGTTAATAACGCTGTCCAGCTTTCCGCTGACATCAGACACAATTTCAGATACACTGTAAACATTTTCAGCTGCTTCGCGAAGGCTTTCTGCCACTCTTTGTGCAACCTTATCATCAGCGGTAATTCCTTTTTTGTGCATAAAGCTCTGAAAGGCCGCCACATACTTTTGCGGAATAATTATAAAAACGGCAGAAGCAATAACCGCTTCAATTACGCAGATAATGCCGTAATCCCCGTTAAAGGCTGAAAGTCCGCCGGTTACTGCCGCAAAGGTAATTGCCGACGCAATCTGTCCCATGGGAGCAATCAAGCCTGAAGAAAGAGCGCCCACAGAAAGAGCCGTAAAAACAAATCGGTAATCCTCGTTCATACTAAGACTAAGCGCCAACGCTACACCGACTGTAGCTGCAGCAGAAACGCCCTTACAAGCTCCGCAGAAAAGAACAAGAATAAAGCACACCAGCCTTACGGGAGAAATTCCATCAACGCTGAAGCAGGCGCCACACATAACAAACAGACAAAAGCTGCCACCGAGACACAAGCTTTCTTTAACTGAAAGCTCACTGATGCTAAGCTGCATAACAGGTGTTCTAAAGCATTTTTGAAAAAGAAGGGTGCAGAAAAACGACAGCGCACATTCAAAGGCTATAAGCAGACCGTTTTCAAAGCCCAAATCAGATATTACTGCCTTTATCAAAGAACATGACAAGCACCCTATAAGAGAGAAAATTCCGTTTATGTAGTCATTTTCTTTTTTTCTGAAATATCTTTCCTTAATGCTTCGCAAAAGCGCAACTACAAAAAGTGCTCCCATTGTTTTAACAGCATCACCTACTGCAAGAGAAGTAAAGCCTCCCAGTGTACCGCCCACAAAGGCTGAAAAGCAGAATTCAAAAGGTATTGCGCCAAGAAAAGCTACAGTAAAAGGAGATATACCGTAAAGAAAATCAATTTGTGCAAAAAGAAATGACACTGCACCGAAAAAAATAATTCTGCCCCATTTTTCATAGGGTGTTTTTTCCTCAGTTAACTCACTTTCGATAAGTTCAAATTCGTTTTCATATTCTGCCGTTTTTTTCATAAGAAAGCCTCCCTTTGTGTTATGACAATTTATTATATGTCATATTAAGGGAGAAATTTGACGAAAAGAGAAAGTGTCATTACGAGCCGCGAGAAATTATAAAAACCACCCGTCAGTCACTGACGAGTGGAAATTTTATGCCTTTTTAGCAGTTATTTTCTTTTCAAAAATTGTGTAAAGCTTCACACCGATAATGCCGAGAATTGCTGTGCCGATAAACACACCTGCTGAAAGCCAGTAATTCTTTTCGCCGAGAAGCGAACCGCAGATTGTTGAAGTGATAATCGACGGTATTCGTGCAAGACCTGTAAGAATCAGGAATTTCCAGATGTTGTAATCTGTTACACCGATAAGATAAGTGATAACATCCTTAGGAGTACCGGGAATAAGAT
>JAFOXT010000125.1 GCA_017425745.1 Clostridia bacterium
AATATGATTTTTATTTCATCTACAGCTGCTTTGATGCTACTATCATTTAACTATAATGACAGTAGTCCTATTCACTCAACACCCTAAAAAGTAGTTTCTAAACTCCACCCTACTCACAAACAGACTACAGAACTACTGTCAAAAGCAATTAAAAAGGAATTCCAGGAGGTTCAGGGTAATGGACCTTCGCACGGAATCCCTTAATTTCAACGCTTTTCTATTGTTTATTTGTCTTTTCTTGACAGCAGACAGACTGTCTCCACATGAATCGTCCTCGGGAACATATCAACAGCTGTCACTTTTGTAACCTCATAGCCCACCTCGCGGAAAAGCGCACAGTCTCTAGAGAGTGAAGCCGCATCGCATGAAACATAAACGATTCTCTGTGGGTTCATTCCAGCAACTGCGTCAATAACATCCTTTGAGCAGCCCTTTCTCGGTGGGTCAAGCACAACCACATCGGGCTTTATGCCCTCAGAAAGAAGCTCCTTTGCCGCACCTGAAGCATCCGCACAGATGAATCGGGTGTTTTCTATGCCGTTAAGTGAAGCGTTTTCTTTTGCGTTTTCAATAGCCTCGGGAATAATTTCAACGCCGATAATTTCCTTTGCCTTGTCTGCCATTGAAAGGCCGATTGTTCCTGCACCGCAGTACATATCAAGAAGAATATCACCGTCTTTCAGCTCAGCATATTCCTTTGCTCTTTTATAAAGAAGCTCTGTGCCCTCAGGATTAACCTGATAAAATGAAAGTGGTGAAATTCTGAATCTTAAGCCACAAAGTATATCCTCAATTGTATCCTCACCCCAGAGAGTGATTGTTTGTGTACCGAGAACAACATTGGTCTTTTCGCGGTTTACGTTAAGCACAATTGACTTTATGTTTTCGTCAGTTGCAGTAAGAAGGTCAATCAGCTTCTGCTTCGAGGGAATGTTGTCGCCATTGACAACAAGGCACACCATAATATCCCCTGTGTTGCGACCTCTTCTGAGATAGATATGACGGATAAGACCTTTATGTGTTTTCTCGTCATATATTGTAACGGGATTTTCAAGAATATATCTTTTCACCGCTTTGATAATCGGTGAAAATTCCTCCATCTGAAGCTTACAGTTGTCGCAATCAATTATGCGGTGTGTCTTTCTTGAATAAAAGCCGGTTACAACATTGCCCTTTTCGTCAAGTCCGACGGGAATAAGTGCCTTATTGCGGTAGGCTTCGGGCTTTTCAATAGAAAGAATCTCCTCCGGCTGTACCGCCACTCCGCCTATTCTCTGAAGCACATCTCCGACATACTTCTTTTTTTCAAGAAGCTCTGCGTCATACTTCATATGTCTGTATGCACAACCGCCGCAACGTGTGCTTACATCACAGTCGCTGACTATGCGGTTTTTTGACGGCTTTATAACCTTATTGATTTTACCTATTGCGTAATTTTTACTGACCTTTATTATGTGCACATCAAGGATATCGCCCGGCACAGCAGAGTCAACAAAAACTACCTCGTCATTAAAGCGACCGAGACCGCTACCCTGATTTGTAAGGGTAGTGATCTCAAGTCTGATATCATCGTTCTTTTTAAGTGTCATTTTTCCTCATCCCCTGGGAAGCTCAACGCAGATTGTGAGACCGCCCATATCCGATTTTTCGGCATAAATTCTGCCGTCGTGCACTTCAACAATTTCTTTACAGATTGCAAGTCCCAGACCTGCCACCTTTCTGCCTTCATCAGAAGTGTAAAGAGGCTCAAAAATCAGCTTCATTTTGTCTTCGGGTACACCCTCACCGTTATCGCTGAATCTGAAAACAATCATTTCATCTTCAGAAGTAATATCAAGTCTGATTTTCTTTTCGTCACCCTTGAAGTGCTTTATACTGTTTGTGAAAAGGTTGCTGCATACACGCTTGAGCTTCTGAATATCAGCAAGTATTTCCGCATCCTTATCTGTATGATTGATAATCTCAAATTCAATTTCTGCTTGACTGAGATCATCCATATAGTCATCTCTTATGCACTTTTCAATTTCATCAACGGTTACCTTTATCTTGTTCATTCCGTAAGAAAGATTTGAACCTAGATACTCGTCAAATTCATCTACAAGAGTACGTATATCAACTGCCTTGTCATAAACTGTATTGAGATATCTCTGTTTTCTTTCCTCAGAAAGGTTATCCTTTTTAAGCTGCTCACTGTAGCCCATAATTGAAGTGAGCGGTGTTTTTATGTCGTGAGAAATTGATGCAATTATTCTTCTCTGATTCATCTGCTGACCGTCAAGCTTTCTTGCCATTGTCGCAAAGCGTCGGTAAACTCTGCCTGCAAAGCCTTTAAGCCTGATATCCATAACAGTTCCGCTGCGATCGTATTCTTCAATTGCTTTATAAACCACACGGAAGGGTCTAAGCAGTAAGCTGTATATAATCAGCACAAAAACCGCCAGCGCTATAACCACAAACAAAAGCTCAATTACAATAAACTGAGTGACATCTTTTGTGTTAGTAATATAATCTCTTAAAAGATATATAGAGCTTCGGAGAAGATATGCCTCACCCTTATATTCAAAGGGTGTTCTTACCTTGGCGTCAAAAGCAGAATATTTGCTTCCCTCAGTCTGGGCAATAAGCTGTCCGTCTTTATCATAGATACGGATGTACTCCTGATATTCGTCAAGAATCTTATCCCAATCCTCTATTTTATTCTGTTCCTTAAGCCTTGTAATAATCAACGCATTCTGACTCTGAAGAGAGATATAGTCATTATAAGCAACATTGGAAACAACCCGTCTTACCGATGCATTATAAAAATATGCAAAGACAATATTCAGCACGAGTATTATAATAATTATCAGGAAATTAAGTCTTCCGTTTCGATTTTTCATTTTGTTACCTTCACGAATTTATAACCAACACCCCATACTGTTTTGATGTACTCATTGTTGGGGTCAATTTTGTCTCTTATGCTTTTAATGTTAACTGCAACTGTGCCCATATCGCCGAATTCAGTGTCCCACACGTGGCCGAAAATCTGCTCTCTTGTAAGCACCTTTCCTGCATTTTCCATAAGATACTGAAGAAGCTGAAACTCTCTTGTTGAAAAGTAAATGATTTCGCCGTTTTTGTAAACCTCAAATGAGCCTGTATGAAGCTCAATATCGCCTACCTTGATAACGCCGTCTTCAACCTCTTTTACATTTCTCATTTCACGTCTTAAATGAGCCTTTACTCTCGCAACAAGCTCTTCAACCACAAAAGGCTTAGCAATATAGTCGTCTGCGCCTGCCTCAAGACCTGCCATAGCGTCAACAGACTTACCCTTTGCGGAAACAAAGATAATAGGACAATTAACCTTGTTTCTGATATATCTGCAAAGATCCATACCTGAAAGCTCAGGCATCATAATATCAAGGGTAATAAGTGAAATACTGCTACCCTCATTAAGTACATAGTCAAAAGCACTTTTGGAATCGTTTTTTACAATAGTTTCAAAGCCCTCGTCTTCAAGAGCATCTGAAAGAAGCTGAGCGATGGAAATGTCATCGTCTACAATTAAAATCTTACTCATATCTGCACCGTCCTTTAAATTTATGTTTATATTCTCTCAATCCTAATAATAATACAAAATTCCAAGAAAATAAAGTCTTTATAAGATTTATTAATATTTTTATCACACTATTTTGACTGATAACTTAAGATAATCTTAAGAATTGAAATCTTTTAATCCATTTTAAATTATGGTATACTTTTATTGAGGTGAAAAATTCAATGAAAGTTCTGATTGTAGACGACGAAAAAGAAATTGCTGACCTTATAGAGGTTTATCTTGTAAATGAAGGCTTCAACGTTGTTAAAGCATACAGCGGAAATGAAGCTTATGATTATATTGAAAAAGAAGACTTTGACCTTGCTGTTCTTGATGTTATGCTTCCTGATATTGACGGCTTTGCTCTTTGCTCAAAAATACGCCACAGCAAAACCTATCCCGTAATTATGCTTACGGCAAAAACAGGCTATACCGACAGAATTTCAGGTCTGAGCCTTGGTGCTGACGATTATGTAACAAAGCCCTTCAACCCACTTGAGCTTGTAGCAAGGGTGAAGGCTCAGCTGAGACGCTATCATCAGTACAACGAAAACGAAGCTGAAAATTCCGATATTATTGAAATTCCCGGTGGACTTGAAATCAACCGTACCACCCACACCTGCACCCTTTACGGTGAAAAGCTGAATCTTACTCCCCTTGAATTCGGAATTGTGCTTCTGCTTTGTGAAAATGCCGGCAAGGTAGTTTCCACAAAAGAGGTTTTTGAAAAGGTTTGGGGCGAAGAATATCTTGACAGCAACAACACAGTTATGGTACATATAAGACGAATAAGAGAAAAAATGCACGAACGCCCGCGAGATCCTAAATTTATAAAAACCATCTGGGGAGTTGGATATAAAATTGAAAAATAAAACTGAAAAAACGGCAAAAAAGAAAAGTACTGCACCCAAAAAGAAGAATGCACAAAAAAAGAAGCCTGTCCTGAGCAGTATTGCCAACAAGGTTATAAGCGACTTTCTGAGAAATAACCTCATAGGTCTTGGTGCAATAACCGTCTGCTACATAATCGGTTATCTTTACTTCAGCGGAAACGCCAAGCATTACAAGCTTCTGTTTAGTTTTCTTGAAAGCAAGCTCAACACTGCTCTTGCTGAATTCATAACTGACTACAGCTTTATTCTTATTTTTATCTGCTTCTTCTTTGTTTTTGTTGCTAACTGCTTTTTCTTTTCCGTTACCACACTTATTAACTTCAACAAAACATATAAAAGCCTCAATGCTTTTCTTGATAACGGAACAAATGTTGCCTCCTTTTCAAAAAGCTACTCCGAGGTTGAGCTGAAGCTGAAAGACATTCAGCTTGAAATTGCACAGAGCAAAAGCCTTGCTTCTCAGCTTGAAAGCAAAAAGAACGACCTTGTTATGTATCTTGCACATGACCTTAAAACACCGCTTACAAGTGTAATAGGTTATCTCACTCTGCTTGAAGAATGTCCTGAGCTGACTCAGAGTCAACGGGCAAAATTCACCGGGATAGCCCTTGATAAGGCCTACAGGCTTGAACAGCTTATAACCGAATTTTTTGAAATCACTCGGTTCAATATCAACACTGTTCAGCTGCAGAAAAACCGCATCGACCTTGGTATGATGATGGAGCAGATTGCTGATGAATTTTATCCTATGCTTACCGAAAAGGATTTGCAGATTGACATTGATATTCCTGAGCAGATACTTATGTATGCCGACTCAGATAAGCTTGCGAGAGTTATTGATAACCTTCTGAAAAACGCTGTGAACTACTCCTATGACAGCTCAACTATTCTTGTAGGCGCACGAGTACGCAACGGCAGAGTCATTATCAAATTCCGTAATCAGTGCGACGAAATTCCAAGAGATAAGCTTGAGAAAATTTTTGACAAGTTCTACCGTACGGACTCCTCACGAAGCTCTCAGACAGGCGGTTCAGGTCTTGGACTTGCAATTGCAAAGCAGATTGTTGAGCTTCACGGCGGCACAATAAGAGCATCAAGCAACACCGAATATACTGACTTTACAGTTGTCCTGCCTTTTGTAAGCGCAGAACAGCTGACAGAAAAGCAGCTTGAATTTTAATTATTCAGAGACACGACTTCACAATGTTGTGTCTCTTACTTTTATTACCGATTGACAAGGAAGTTGTTATAAGCTATAATTTACTGAGAAATCAAGGGAGGTTACGGCTTTATGAAGAAAGTTATGATTGGTATGAGTGGCGGCGTTGACAGCACAGTAGCCGCTTATCTGCTTAAGCAGGACGGCTATGAGGTTGCAGGTATGAACTGCCGTTTTTTCTGCGAAGATGAAGCACTGCTCAACTCAGGCGACGATACAAAAGACGCTGAGGCTGTATGCAAAAAGCTTGATATTCCTTTCTTTGTAAGCGACCTCAGAAAAGAGTTTGCCGACTGCGTAATCGAGGACTTCCTCACATCCTACGAAAAGGGCGCAACTCCCAACCCTTGCGTTTGCTGTAACAAGCATATGAAGTTTGACCTTATGCTGAAAAAGGCTGAGGAAAACGGATATGACAATATTGCAACAGGTCACTACGCAATTATTGAAAAGGATCAGAACGGCAGATTCCTTTTAAAAAAAGGAGCAGACATCGGAAAGGACCAGAGCTATGTTCTTTATGTTCTTAATCAGCACCAGCTCAGTCATTCACTTTTCCCTCTTGGCGGACTTTGTAAAAGCGAAATCAGAGAAATTGCAGAGAATATGAATTTCATCAACGCTAACCGTAAGGACAGCCAGGATATCTGCTTTGTGCCTGACGGTGACTATGCAGCCTTTATTGAAAGAAGAACAGGTAAAATCTATCCTGACGGCAATTTTGTCACACGTGACGGTAAAATTCTCGGTACACATAAGGGCATTATCCGTTACACCGTAGGTCAGCGAAAAGGCCTCGGTCTTGCTCTGCCGTCACCTATGTATGTATGCGAAAAAGACGTTCAGAATA
>JAFOXT010000126.1 GCA_017425745.1 Clostridia bacterium
GAATCGTTGAAACTGTCGGAAGTGATGTCACAAAAGTAAAGCCCGGTAACAGAGTTACCGTCAACGTTGAAACCTTCTGTGGAGAGTGCTTTTTCTGCAAGAAAGGCTTTGTAAATAACTGCACCGACAAGAATGGCGGTTGGGCTTTGGGTTGCCGTATCGACGGCGGACAGACCGAGTTTGTTCGTGTGCCTTATGCCGATATGGGGCTTAACAAAATCCCCGACAGCGTCAGCGATGAGCAGGCTCTCTTTGTGGGCGATGTTCTTGCTACGGGATTCTGGGCGACACGCATTTCCGAAATCACAGAGAATGACACTGTGCTTATTATCGGAGCAGGTCCTACGGGTATCTGCACTCTGCTTTGTGCTATGCTGAAAAATCCCAAGCGTATTATCATCTGCGAAAAGGATAAGAACCGCATTGATTTTGTGAAGAGTCACTATCCCGATGTTCTTGTCTGCGAGCCTGAAAACTGCGAAAAGTTCGTGCTCGAAAATTCTGACCACGGCGGTGCTGATGTTGTGCTTGAGGTCGCAGGTGCAGAGGATACCTTCCGCCTCTCTTGGGAGTGTGCAAGACCTAACGCCATTGTTACGGTGGTTGCCCTTTACGATAAGGCGCAGACCTTACCTCTTCCCGATATGTATGGCAAGAATCTTATCTTTAAAACAGGCGGTGTTGACGGCTGTGATTGTGACGAAATTCTATCTCTTATTGCTGAAGGCAAGATCGACACCACACCTCTTATAACCCACAGATTCGCTCTTAAGGATATCGAAAAGGCTTATGATATTTTTGAGAATAAGCTGGATGGTGTTATAAAGATTGCGATTGTTAATGAATAAATTTGTGCCATCCGTAAGGGTGGCATTTTCGATTTGATTGTGTTATAATTGTTTATGGTAATTAAAATTTTATTATTCAGGAGAAATGATATGAGTAATTTTCGTTTTGGTATTATGGGTGCAGCTAAAATTGCAAACAAGTTTTGTGAAGCAGTAGCACTACTTGATAACTGTGAAGTGTGTGCAATTTCAAGTAAAAGTTATGACAGGGCAAAAAGCCTTGCTACTAAGTATGGTATAAATAAATATTATGACAGTTATATTGAAATGCTTGACAATGAAAAGCCTGACTGTGTATATATTGCCGTTACAAACAATGACCATTACCGTCTTACAATGATGTGCGTTGAAAGAGGTATTCCCGTACTATGTGAAAAGGCTATGTTTCAGAATTCAGACGAAGCACTGAAGGTTTTTGAAGTAGCTGCAAAAAATAATGTTTTCGTTATGGAGGCTATGTGGAGCCGTTTCTTACCTGCCATAAATAAGGCAAAAGAGTGGATAGATAAGGGTGAAATCGGTGTTCCTGAAATCTCACAGTTTTCAATCGGATTCAAGGCCGCCGAAGATAACAGCAACCGTTTCTTTAACCCTTTACTCGGTGGCGGTGCGGCAAAAGATATCACGGTTTACGCCTATGAAATTACTATGTATCTGATTGAGCAGGAAATAAAAAATATGAATGTTTCTGCTACATGGAGTGACAGCGGTGTAGATACCAATAATCATATCAGTATTGAATTTGAGCACACCTTAGCAGATTTAGCAGCATCTATTATGACCTCTATTGACGATGAAATGATAATATACGGAAAACACGGAAAGATTATTATACCGAATCCCCATCATTCAAGCGAATGCTTTTTATATGATATTTTCGGAAATATCAAGGAACATTTTGAAGATAAAGAAACGGTAAATGGCTTCACTTATGAAATCAGCGAAGCTATGAGATGCATTAATTCAGGTGAAATCGAAAGTCCTGTTGTTCCGTGGAAGGTTACAATAGCATGCTCTGAGCTGTTTGACAAAATAGCAGAAACACAAAAGCAGTGAGCATCTTACGGTAAATGAGAATTTGATGAGGTGATATAAATGGTTGATTACGGATTAAAAGACAGAGTTGCCATCATTACAGGAGCAAATAATCCGTGGGGAATCGGAGCAACCACAGCGATTGCTTTTGCTCGTGAGGGCGCAAAGGTAGTTCTGGTATACAAAAGGGTGGTCAGACCCTTTGACGTAAACAAAATGGATAAAAACGGTGTGGACAGATACTACGGAGCAAATGCAGGAAATACAGATGCGGTAGAATCTGAACTCAGGAAACTGAATGCGGATTATATCGTTTTAGAACGTGATATTTCTGATGAGAAAGCGGTAAAAGAAATTTATTCTGCAGTCCTTGAAAAATATGGACGGGTTGATATTTTATTTAATAACGCAGCAACAGATGATGAAACAGGCTGTGACACAATAGAAGTAATTACTCAGAATGTGATTGATGATACATTTGCTGTCAATGTTCGCGGAAGCTTATTGATGACAAGGGAATTCATCAGATATCGTGGTGATTACGGAAGAATCATCAATGTTTCTACTGATGCGGCACAGATTTTTGCAGGTCAGATTACCTACGGAGCAAGCAAAGCAACTTTAGAGGCTCTTACCCGCAGTATTGCCCTTGAGGTGGCAAAGTACGGAATTACCGTTAATTGTGTTTCTCCCGGTCCTACTCAGACAGGATGGATTGATGAAGATTTTGAAAAGGTTGTTGTTCCGCTGATTCCCATGGGAAGCCTGATTCAGCCTCAGGATATTGCAGAAACCGTTCTGTTCCTCGCAAGTGAGAAAGCAAGAATGATTACGGGACAAGTAATCAAAGTATCCGGCGGAAAAGCCTTATAATTTTCTGATATACACAGTTTAACCCCTGACTGTAAAAGTCAGGGGTAATTTTATATCCGGTTCAAGTCAGACAGTTTCGTAAGGCCAGTCAATTATTCCACCGAATTCTTTAACGTTGGTATATCCGAGCGTCACAAGGTCACTTGCGGCAAGCTTGCTTCGTCTTCCGCTTCTGCAGTAAACGAGAA
>JAFOXT010000001.1 GCA_017425745.1 Clostridia bacterium
GGATACTTCAAGATTCCCGTCGAAAGTGTTGAATTTATGAGCGAGGATGTCACTTTAGATAAGGATGGCAAAACAAAACTCAACGTATATGTAAAACCTGAAGATGCAACAATTAAGGATCTTGTTTATGAATCAAGTGATGAAACCGTTGCAACTGTTGATAAATACGGTAATATTACTGCTGTAGGTGAAGGCACTGCTACAATAACAGTTGCTTCAAAGGATGATCCTACAAAGAGCGATACAATGACTGTTACAGTAAAGGTTCCTGCAACAGAAATCAAGGTAGACAAAACAGAAATTACTATCAGAGAAGACGGAACAGACAAAGTAACTGCTACAGTAAATCCCGATGCAACAAATAAAGAGGTTACCTATGAATCAAGCGACGAAACCGTTGTAAAGGTTGATGAAAACGGTAATATTGAAGCTGTAGGTGACGGTGAAGCTGTAATTATTGTAACATCAAAGGATAATCCTGATTTAAAAGCAGATGTTAAAGTTACTGTTAAGAATCCTGTTACTGAAATCACATCAGTCGAAGATTTTACCATTACCTTAGGCGAAGAAAAAAATCTTGAAGCCAAGGTTAATGATGATGCAACTAATAAAGAGCTTATTTATGAATCAAGCAACCCCGGTGTTGTAAAGGTAAACAGTGACGGTAGCGTTGTAGGTGTTGGCGAAGGTACATCAATAATCACTATTACCTCAAAGGATGATCCTTCAATTACAACAACAGTTACAGTAACAGTTGTTCCCAGACAGTATGAGGTTACATATGAATTCATCGGTGAAATTCAGCCCGAAAATGTAACTGCTCCTGCAGGTGCTGTTTATGACGAAGGCACAACAGTTACTGTTGAAACTGATGCTTCTGCAGAAGGCTATATTTTCTCAGGTTGGACAACTGAGGACGCAGAAGTAGAAGACGGTAAATTTACTCTCAACAATGATGTTCACTTTGTAGGTTCATGGACAAAGCTTTACAAGGTTACATATGAGTATGAAGGTGAAGTGCCTGCTGAAGCTCCTGAACTTCCTGCTGCTGAAAAATATACAGCAGGTAAAGAAGTAGACGTTAAAGCTGTTCCCTCAGTTGACGGTTATACATTCACAGGCTGGTACACAAGCGACGCAACTGTAGAAAACGGCAAGTTCACAATGCCTGAAAAGGATGTTGTACTCAAGGGTAAGTTTGAAAAGATTATCAACTATTACAACGTAGAATACAAATATGAAGGCGAAGTTCCTGCTGATGCACCTACATACGAAACAAAGACATATGAAGAAGGCACAACAGTAACAGTTGAAGCTGAACCTTCAGTTGACGGCTACAGATTCCTCGGTTGGTCAAAGAACGGTTCATTTGTTCTCAATGAAGATGTAGTTATCATCGGTAAATGGGAAAAGATCAACTACTACAACGTAGAATACAAGTACGAAGGCGAAGTTCCTACCGGTGCACCTACATACGAAACAAAGACATACGAGGAAGGCACAAACGTAATTGTTGAAGGTAATCCCTCAGTTGATGGTTATACATTCTCAGGTTGGACAACAGCAGACGCAGATATCGCAAGCGGTAACTTTGATATCTATAATAATGTAGTAATTATCGGTAAGTGGACAAAGAATCCCGTATACTACAACGTAGAATACAAGTACGAAGGCGACGTTCCTGCTGATGCACCCACATACGAAACAAAGACATACGAAGAAGGTACAACAGTAACAGTTGAAGCTGAACCTTCAGTTGACGGATACAAGTTCCTTGGTTGGTCAAAGAACGGATCATTTGTAATCAACAACAATGTTGTTATCATCGGTAAATGGGAAAAGCTTCCCGGACCCGTAACCGAAATTATTGCACCTGAAAAAATTACAATTGTTTTAGGTGAAGAGAAGATGCTTGAAGCTTCTGTAAACACAAATGCAGTTAACAAGTCTCTTTACTATATGTCAAACAACGAAAGCGTTGTTAAGATTGACGAAAACGGTAAAATTACAACAGTAGGTGCAGGTACAGCTCTTATTACAGTTGCTTCTGTAGAGAATCCTTCAATTTATAAGGTTGTAGAGGTTACTGTTACTGCAAAGCCTGCAGCTCTTTCAAAGCATTATATCGTATTCGGCAAGACTGAAAAAATCGGTTGGTACAGCGTATCACTTGACGGCGGTAAGACATTCTTTACCCAGTTCGGTAATGACCACCTTGAAGTTGAAAAGGGTACAGAAATTATCGTTAGGGCTAACGACGTATTCGGCGATCCCTTCACCTTCTATGTAAACGGCAATGCTGTAACACCTGATGAAAACGGTTATGTAAGAATTCTTGTTAATGACTTTATTCTTATCGGTGCTCTCGGTATTCCCGTAGTTGCTCCCGATGCAGAAGAATCACTTAACTTTATTCAGAAGTTCATTAAGGCAATCAAGGACTTCTTTGCAAAGATTGCAGCATTCTTCAAGTTTTAATTGAATTAAGTTGAATTGAATAAAATCAGCAGATTTTGATCTGCTGATTTTTTCTTTTATCAATTGCATTATTTAGGTTTTAGTGCTATTATCTTTTTATAAAGAGATAAGGAGAACATACTATGAAGAAATTCAGATGGGCCTATATCGGCTCAGGAAATATCGCTTATTCAACAGCAAGAAGTATTCTCAAGGGTGACCACGAAATAACTGCAGTGTATAGCCGTACCTATAAAAAGGCGGTAGCTTTTGCTGAAAAAGTCGGCGCAAAAGCTTATGAAACATTTGATGAGCTCCTTTCAGAAGGAAACTTTGACGGAGTTTATATCTGTACACCACACACCTCTCACGTGGAGTATGCAGTATCAGTGCTTAAAGCACACTTTCCCGTGCTTTGCGAAAAGCCGGTGGGTGTTTCTGTAAAAGATGTTGAGCTTCTTATTGAAACGGCAAGGGAGAACAATACCTACTTTGCCGAGGCTATGTGGACATGGTTTTCCGATACGGCACTTACAGTAAAAAAATGGGTGCAGAGCGGTGAAATCGGTCAGGTGAAAAAGGTGGAGATTCATCATTGCTTCCCGGGTATGAGTATGAAGGCAGATTCTCGTGTGCGCGACCCTATGACAGCAGGCGGTGCCCTTCTTGATATCGGTATTTACCCCATAACATATTGCTACAATATTTTCGGCTATCCCGATAAAATCCGATGTGAGGGCACAATTGAACAGGGAATCGATACAAAAGAAAAGGTTATCCTGACCTACGGAAGCCTTGATTGTGAGCTATATATGAGTCTTTATTATCCGAAGGAAAAATGTGTCATCAAGGGCAGTAAGGGCTCTGTTCGTCTTCCCGGTGTTTTCCATGCAGCACCTATGGCTGTGCTTATGAAAAAAATTCCCGTAAAGCTGGGCTTGGGTAAAACTACTTACCTTAATGAGTTCGACAGGTGTGTTCAGGAAATCAGAAACGGCAAAACTGAATCTGAATATATTCCCTTTGAAGCAACCTTAAGCACAATGAAAATTATGGACGAATGCCGTAAGCAGATGGGATTGATATATCCATTTGAGAAGTAAAGATTTATTTGACTTGAAACAGAATAAGTGATAAAATTATAGGGAAAAAATTATAGGAGGAAACCTTATGAAGAATTACGATGTAATAGTAATCGGTGCAGGTAACGGCGGCCTTGCAGCAGCAGCAACCTGTGCTAAAGAAGGTCTTTCAACTCTTCTTCTTGAAAGACATAACATTCCCGGTGGCTCTGCTTCATCCTTTGTAAGAGGCCGCTTTGAATTTGAACCCTCACTTCACGAGCTTGCAGGTGTCGGAGCACCTGATAAAAGCGGACAGATTGAGGATATGTTCAGCCGTATGGAGGGTAACGTTGACTGGGCTACCCACGATTCAACCTTCCGTCTTGTTGTCCCTGCTAAAGAGGGGGATAAGGATGCGTTTCTTAACGAAAACGGTGTAATGGTAACTGTTGATGCTCGTATGCCTGTGGGCTTTGAAGCTTTTTCCAAAAAGCTTGATGAAATTGTTCCGGGCTCATACGAAAGCAGTATGGCCGCATTTGATCTTTCAACAAGAATGTTCAAGGCTCTGGATGCTCTTGATAATCCCGTTCAGCTTCCCGGAAGCTTAAAGGATATTCCTGATATAATGAGAATGGTTTCTCATAATATGAAAGACTCACTTGATGCTTTGGGAATGCCCAAAAAGGCACAGGATATTTTCAATACCTATTGGTGCTATCTTGGCTCTCCCGCATCACAGCTTGATTTTCTCTACTACCTTGCAATGCTCCACAGCTATGTAAAGGACGGTACAGGTATTCCTAAGCTGAGAAGCCACGAAATGAGCCTTGCTCTTGATGAGGTTATCAGAAGACACGGCGGTGACATCTGGTACAATTCAGAGGTTACAAAGGTTATTATGAAAAACGGCAAGCCTGTCGGTGTTCAGATAAACGGCGAAAAAGAGGTTTACGGCAAATACTTTATCTGTAACTCTTCACCCAACAGAGTATGGAGCGACCTTTTTGAAAAGAAGGATATTCCGGGAAAGCAGATTAAAATGCTTAATGCAAGAAAAATTGCCTGCAGTCTTACAACAGTTTATCTCGGTATGAACAAAACTAAGGAAGAGCTTGGAATCAAGGATTATTCTGTATTTATTGCTCCCGATTCAGATTCTGATAAGCAGTATGAAGCGGCTCAGAATTTCTTCAGCGGATATTGCATTATTAACTGTCTTAATGAGATTATTCCTGACTGTACACCTGAGGGCACAAGTCAGCTTTTCCTTACAACAATGACCTTCGGCGATGTTATGAAGGATATCAGACCTCAGGACTATAAAAAGTTCAAGACAAAGGTTGCAAAGGATATGATTGAGACCTGTGAAAAGGCTCTTAATATTTCAATCACTCCTTATATTGAGGAAATTGAAATTGCGCTTCCGCCAACCTTTGCCCGTTATCTCAACACACCCCACGGCACACCTTACGGCTATATGCTTGAAAAATGGGATAGTATGATTCCCAGAACAGTTCAGTTTATTCAGGACCAGCCTTTCAGCAACTTCTTCTTCTGCGGTGCAACTCAGGAAAGAGGCGACGGCTACGGCTGTGCATATTTCAGTGGTGAAAAAGCAGGCGGACTTGTTGTAAAAGCATTAAAAAAGGAGGGTAAATAATTATGGCAAGCAATTTTAAATCACTTAAAGCAAAAGAGTTTCTGCCTATGCTTTCAGACAGACAGGCAAGATTCAATGCAGCAAAAGCTGAGCTTGTGGAGATTTCCGATAATGCTACAGCGCTTGCAAAAGCCCTTCACCCCAAGCGTCAGTATCTTAAAATTGAAAAGGTAACTGAAAGAGGCGAGGATTGCAGAAGCTTCACTCTTGTACCTGACACAGAAAAAGGAACAACATCACTTGCTTATTTCGGTGCAGGTAAGTACCTTACAGTTTTTGAAACAATTGAAGGTATGCCTATTACAAGAGCATATTCAATTTCATCTTCACCCAAGGACTCACTTGAAGGCAAGTATGTGCTTACAATCAAGCTTGTTGAAGGCGGCCTTATGTCAAAGTTTATCTTTGATACATGGAAAGAGGGCAGAAGCGTTGAGGTTTCAGCACCTGCAGGTAATTTTGAATATCAGGAGCTGAGAGATGCAAAAAAGGTTATCTGCCTTGCAGGCGGCAGCGGTATTACTCCCTTTGTTTCAATGGCGAATGCTATTAAAGACGGAGACGAAGACTTTGAAATGGTTCTTCTTTACGGCAGCAGAAATTACGATAACATTCTTTTCAAAGACGAGCTTGCTGCTCTTGAAAAGGAATGTGATAAAATTAAGGTTGTTCACGTGCTCAGCGACGAAAAGAAAGCTAAAAAGGGCACAGAAAAAGGCTTTATAACTGCTGAGCTTATTAAAAAGTACGCACCCGAAAACGAGGAGTATTCAGTATTTATCTGCGGTCCTCAGCAGATGTACGACTTCCTTGACGGTGAGCTTGAAAAGCTTGGTAAAGAGAAAAAATATATCCGTCACGAAATGTTCGGTGAATTCCACAACCCTGCTTCCGAGAGCGATTATCCTGCCGGTGTACCCGAAGAGGTTAAAATCACCGTTACAATTCAGGACGAAACCTATACAGTTACAGGTAAGACAGGTGACTCTGTTATGCAGACACTTGAAAAGAATAAGATTGCAGTGCCTGCGCGTTGCCGAAGCGGTGAATGCGGTTTCTGCCATTCACATCTTCTTTCAGGTAAGGTATATGTGCCTGAGGCACTTGAATACAGACGACTTGCCGACTATAAATTCGGTTGTATTCATCCCTGTTGTTCATTCCCTCTTACAGACCTTGTAATTAATGTTCCCGTTGCAAAATAAA
>JAFOXT010000127.1 GCA_017425745.1 Clostridia bacterium
GCCGCCGCATTCAATTGTCTTCGGGAAGATTTCACCGGGAATTGAAACGTTGATTGTGGGAATTGAAGCAGAATTTCTGTTGTGGTTGAATGTAACAATATCTCTGTTGAAGGGAAGCTCAACGGGAGTATATTCTGTCTTTGGAAGAGCTGCACCCTTCTTGAGAGTAAGTGCGAATGTCTTAACCTCGTAGGGCTTGATGCCGAAGATGAGCTTACCGTCTTTTACGCTTGCTTCGCCGATAACTTCTTCCATTGCGTTAACTTCTTTTGCACTTTCAATACCGGCACCGAGAGTAAGGGTTACGCCCTGAAGAGCCTTCTTTGCGCCCTCGTTAACACGAACGATGATTTCATCGCTGTCTTCTGCCTTCTTGATTGCACGGATAATAACGTCGCTTGAATTGATTGCACCGAAGGAGAATTCTGAACCAAGTGTACCCTTGTGCTTACCTGTAATAAATGCTGTTACAGGCTGATCGAAGAAACGTGCATTAAGCTGTGTGCCGTTTGTATAATCGCCCTTATGTGAGTAGATAGCGTAGCCGTATCTGTTGAGACCAAAGTCGAGCATACCCTGAACACTGTCGTGTCTGTAGTAGTTCTTGGGTGAGTGAAGAACTGTAAGTCTGAGAGTTCTTTCGTCCTTCATCATCCAGCCGTACTTTGAATCGCTGAATACTGAAACGCCCCAATGACCGCTTGTGTCTGTGATGTCAGCCCATTTCTGAGCAGCAACCTCGTAGAGCTTCTTGTTTGCAGTTTTACGAGTGATTGTACCGAGACCAAGGTCGAACACACCGTTCTTGTTGCTTACGTTGAAGCAGAAGCCGTTGTGAAGAGCTCTTCTGAATTCTCTCCATTCAACCTCATTGTAAACGCTTACCCAAGGACAGCCTGCAGCAAGCGAAACAATGTATGAGAAGGTTGACTTCTGACACTTCTGAGTAACCTTAAGAGATACTCTTACGGGACCCTTTTCAAGAATTTCGCACTGACCCTTTTCAGCAAATTCCCAGGGATACTTGTCGATTTCGTCATAACGAAGCTCCCAAGCAGCATATTCCTTAGCACCCTTATATTTGTTGAGCTCAAATCTGATGGGCTTCTTGAGGATTTCTGCGTTGTTGTTCATTTTATCTGTAATTGAATGAATGTCGCCGTTTGCGTCAACTCTTACAACATACTTGAAGTTTTCAATTACATTTGTATTAGCACGAAGACCTGTCTTCATCTTGCAGGGCTCAGTTGTGTATCTTACATCAACTACCTTGTAGCCGAGTGCAGGTACATAAGCCGCAACAGAAATTTCCATTACATCGTCTTCGATTCTGTTAACCTGTGAGGGTACTTCCTTGCCGTCTGCGTCGAAAGCTCTGATATACTTGAAGCCCTTTGCAGGAATCTTAAGGTCAACTGCAGCCATTCTGGGCTGTTCAATTGAGTTGTTGAGTACAACTGCAATGCCTTCAACAAATGAAGTATCCATATTCTTGATAATTTCAGCAGCTGAACCCTCATATGCATTTGTGAGCTGGTTAGCTGACATTACATAATCGTTCCATGAACGCTGGTAAACTCTTTCAACAGATGTACCTGTAATATCGTCGTGGAAGGTGTGAGCAATTGTTCTCTTCCAGCCTCTTTCAATTTCTGCCTTGGGATACTCAGCACCGCAGGTAGCCATTGCGATAACGCTGTTTCTTTCAGCCATATCTGCAATTTCTTCGTTTCTTCTGTTCATTCTCTTACTGAATGCACGTGAAACATATGAGCCTACACCGTGGTCTGTCATAGGAAGCTCGTTCTTCCATACGGGAAGCTTTTTGATTGCTTCATTGCCAAGAGCAGCCATATCATCAAAGAACTCTGTGGGGCTTGATGAAAGAACCTTGATTTCTTCTCTGTCGTTATCAGCCATTTCCTTGGTAAGAGTTTTAACTGACTCTTCCTTGGGTGCGCCGCCGACATCACCTACACCGTGGTATGCAAATGTAACGGGTAAATCGTGGTTTTTGATGTTATGGTCAAGCTTTGAAAGAAGACTCTTCTTTGTTCTGATTTTATGGAAGGTTGTGCAGTATGACTTTGCATCAAGTGAAGCAAAAACATACTTTTCATCAGGACCGTACCAGAGACCGATATCATAAGGAATACCGTAAGCACTACCCCATGAAAGCTTCTGAGTTGAAAAGCCCTTAAGGCCTGCATGGTTCATAATTGAAGGAAGTGCATAACCGAAGCCGAAGCAGTCGGGAAGGAAAATATCGTTGCTCTTTTTGCCGAACTTCTTTTCAAAATACTTGTTACCGTAAAGAATGTTTCTGAAAAGGCTTTCAGGTGAAGGTACGTTAACATCACCGTTTTCATAAGCACTACCGGTTACATTCCACTTACCCTGGTTTACATACTCTCTGAGCTGTTCAAACTTTTCGGGATAATACTCTTCAAAGAGCTCGTATCTGTATGAGCCTTCAAAGTTGAAGCGGTAGTCGGGGTACTTGCTGAAATGGTTGAAGTTCTGGTCAAGTGTTTCCTTAAGGCACACGTTGATAACATGCTCAAAATCCCAGTTCCAAACAGTATCAAGGTGAGCAGTTGCAATGGTATAAATTTTCTTTTCCATGTTCATTTTACCTCTCTTAAATGTTTTTCAGAAGGGGTTATTTATTCAACAATAATCTTGTTGAAAACTTTCTTGCCTTTTTTAACAATTACGTGACCCTTTTCAAAATCACTTCTTGCAATCGTGTCAGCAAAGCTCTTTGCCTTCACATCATCAACAGTTACACCGCCCTGTTCAATAAGACGTCTGCCCTCGCCTCTTGACTTGATGATGCCTGCTTTGATAAGCACATCAATAAGTGAAATTGCGCCGTCTGTAAAGTCAGCTTCAGCAACAACTGTTGTGGGCATATTATCTGTATTCATATTTCCGCCGAAGAGAGCCTTTGCAGCCTCGTCAGCCTTCTTTGCTTCTTCGTCACCGTGTACAAGTGCTGTAAGCTCATAAGCAAGAATTTCCTTAGCCTTGTTGAGCATGCTGCCTTCCCATTTTTCCATTTCTTCAATCTGCTCCATAGGAAGGAATGTGAGCATCTTGATGCACTTGATAACGTCAGCATCGTCAACATTTCTCCAATACTGATAGAAATCATAGGGGCTTGTCTTTTCGGGGTCAAGCCATACTGCACCGCTCTGAGTCTTACCCATCTTCTTGCCTTCTGAGTTGAGAAGAAGAGTGATTGTCATTGCACCTGCATCCTTGCCGAGCTTTCTTCTGATAAGCTCAGTACCGCCGAGCATATTGCTCCACTGGTCGTCACCGCCGAACTGAAGGTTACATCCGTACTTCTGGAAAAGCATATAGAAGTCGTAGCTCTGCATAATCATATAGTTGAATTCAAGGAATGAAAGACCCTTTTCCATTCTCTGCTTGTAGCATTCAGCTGAGAGCATTCTGTTAACTGAGAAGCAAGCACCAACTTCACGGAGCACTTCAATATAGTTGAGGCTCATAAGCCAGTCAGCGTTGTTAACCATAAGTGCCTTACCTTCTGAGAAGTCAATAAATCTGCTCATCTGCTTTTTGAAGCATTCACAGTTGTGCTGAATGGTTTCCTCTGTCATCATCTGACGCATATCACTTCTGCCTGAGGGGTCACCAATCATAGCAGTACCGCCACCGATAAGCGCGATAGGCTTGTTACCTGCCATCTGAAGTCTCTTCATAAGGCAAAGAGCCATAAAGTGACCAACGTGGAGTGAATCAGCTGTGGGGTCAAAACCGATATAGAAAACTGCCTCGCCGTTATTTACAAGGTCACGGATTCTTTCTTCGTCTGTTACCTGTGCAATTAGTCCTCTTGCAACAAGTTCTTCATAAACTTTCATTTTTGTTCGTCCTTTCGTTCAAGTAAAATCTATAACATTCTACTTAGTTTTCATTTTAAAGTCAAGGGTTTATCTATTAATATCACTCAGTATCCGTTTTTTGCATAGGAAATCAGCTCTTCTGCTGAACTGAGTGTTTTTTCCGTAATTACATCGCCGCCGATAATTCTTGCAATTTCGTAAGTTCTTTCGCTGTCAGAAAGTGATCTCACACTTGTATAGGTGTTGTCACCTTCTGTCTTCTTTTCTATAAGAAGATGATTGTTTCCGTAAACTGCAATCTGAGCAAGATGGGTTACACAAAGCACCTGCTTTGAAAAAGCAATCTCGTACATCTTGTATGCAATTTTCTGTGCTGCCCTTCCGCTTACGCCTGTATCAATTTCATCAAAAATCATAGTTGAAACTGTATCAGTATCAGAAAGCACACAGCGTATTGCAAGCATAACTCTTGAAAGCTCACCGCCTGAAGCAATTTTCGAAAGCGGCTTCGGCGACTGACCTCTGTTAGCTGAAAACAAAAACTCAACCTCATCCATACCCGTTTTTGTTGCCTGAGCTTCTTCAAAGTTAACAGTGAAAACCGCATCGGGCATATCGAGAAATTTAAGCTCTTCCATTACCTTCTTTTCAAATTCAAGAGCAGTAATTTTTCTTAAATCTGAAAGGCAGCAACCTTTTTTGAAAAGCTCCTCGCTGAGCTCGTCAATCTCGTCCTCAAGCTTTTCTATAAGCTCGTCGCTCATTGATATACTTTCGTATTCCTCTTCAATTTTCTGAAGATAAGAAAGCATTTCCTCTTCGGTTTCGCCGTATTTTGAAGACAATCTGTAAAGAATATCAAGTCTTTCTTCAACAGCATTAATATCTGTATATCCGCTGTCTGACTCAGAAAGAGAGGATGAAACTTCAGCTGAGCAATCGCTTATAATATATCTCATATCTTCAAGTGAAGAATAGAGACTATCGTACTTTTTATCAAAATCTCTAAGCTCATCAAGGCATTTTGAAAGCTCATGCAGGGCTGAATTCATTCCGCCCGAAAACTCATCACCGTTAAGAATCATATCGGCTTTTCTGAGAGTATTTTCAATTTTTTCTCTTGAAAGAATTTTTCTTTTTTCTTCTTTAAGAGCTTCTTTTTCACCGATTTTCAAATCAGCGCTTTTAAGCTCATTAATCTGATACTTGAGAAAATCAAGTCGCTGCTCTTTATCAAAATCGGTATTCTGCAGTTTTCTGAGCTCCTTTGTGGCCTTTCTGATTTTATCGTAAACCTCAAGGTACTCGCCTAAAAGCTCGTTACTGTTTGCAATATCATCAATAAATTTAAGGTGATAATCTGTTGAAAGCAGATACTGACTGTCGTGCTGACCGCAGATTGAAATAAGGTCTCTGCCGATATTCTTAAGCATTGTTGCCGTTACATTGCAGCCGTTGATTTTTGAACTGCTTCTTCCGTCTGAGGAAATCACTCTTGTAATAAGAAGACTGCCGTCATCTTCACAGTCAATTTCATATTCTCTGAGCTTTTCTGTAACTGCTTCGGGAATATTCTCAAAAAAAGCTGTTACCTTGCCCTTTTCCGCTGAATCACGGATAAGGTCACGGCTTGTTCTTTCGCCAAGCACTGCGTTGATTGAGTCAATTACAATTGACTTACCTGCACCGGTTTCACCTGTAAGAACATTAAGACCTTCACCGAAAAGAATCTCTGCCTGCTCAATTACAGCAATGTTTTCAATTTTAAGACTTGTAAGCATAGCTAAGACTCCTTTCTTTTAAAATCTATCCTTGGCTTATCTGTTCTGCTCAATGATTTTGCCTACGCTGTTTTTAAAATCTTCTGCTTTTTCTTCATCCTTGCAAAGCACAAAAATTGTGTCATCGCCTGCAAGTGTGCCTACAATTTTGCTGAGCATAAGATTGTCAATTGCCGCACAGGCAGCCTGCGCCATACCTGAAAAGCATTTTACAACAACCATATTTCCTGCATAGTTTACGTCTGTAACTGAATGGGAAAGAATTGAGTAATATTTTCCTGAATGGTCTTCACCCTCACCTGAAGAAACAGTATATCTGTACTGACCTGCTTCAAAGGGTGTTTTAACAAGCTTAAGAGCCTTGATATCTCTTGAAACTGTTGCCTGAGTAACCTTGTATCCCATTTCATTAAGTCTTTGCATAAGCTCATCCTGAGTGCCTATACTCTCTTTTTTGATAAGGGATAAAATCGCCTCATGTCTTCCTTTTTTCATTTTATATTTCCTCCTGAAGAATTTATCTTCCGATAAATTTTTTCGATAATATATCTGCAAAGCCGTCTGCTTTGATTTTTATAATTCCGGCGCTTTTATCTGCTTTGGAAATCACAATCCTGCTGTCTTTTCCAATTTCTATTCCGGCTTCACCGTCACAGCTGAAAACTGCTTTTTCATCCTCACTGCTTCTGACTCTTAAGGTGAGCTCTGAGCTGCCGTTGAAAATCAGTGAACGTGCAAAAAGTGAATGAGGACAAATTGGTGTTAAAACAATACTTTCAATTGAAGTATCCACAACCGGTCCACCTGCAGAAAGAGAATAAGCTGTTGAGCCTGTAGGCGTTGCAACAATAATTCCGTCTGCTCTGTAGAAAAGCGGTTTACTCATTTCGCTTTTTATTTCAAAATCGCAAAGGCGCATATTACCGCCTCTGGTAATTACCGCATCATTAAGACAGTTTCTTTCATAAATAAGCTCATCGCCTTCATAAAGCTTTGCAGAAATCATCATACGTTTTTCAATTTCATATTCGCCGGTTATGAGATTTCTGAGAAGGCTAAGCTCTTCCTTTTCAAGTCCCGCCATAAAGCCGAGATTGCCTGCATTTATGCCAAGAACAGGCTTATCATATTCACTTATATAATGAGCAGCGTGAATAATTGTTCCGTCGCCGCCGATTGCAATCAGAAAATCGCATTCGGAAAGTACTTCTGAGTCCTTATAAAACTCAACCGCTCTGTCTGAGAATTCCTCGTGAAATTCAAAGGGCATCAGTATTCTGACACCGAGATTTTTCAGCTCGTCAATAACATTACAAGAAACCTCGTATCCGTTTTCTCTTGTGAGATTAGGATAAACAGCAACTGTCATCAGCTGTCACCTCCGCTGAGCTTTTCGTGAGATGCTTTTACAATATCTGCCGCTGCAGCTTCAAGCCTTGAAACCGGCTCATCACATTTTTCTATATAAATAAGATATTCAATATTACCCTGAGGTCCTTTAATCGGTGAAAAATCAAGATTAAGCACTGTAAAACCGTTTTCAAGCACAAAGTTGTATATCATTTCAACAACTTCAATGTGAGTCGACATCTCTCTTACAACGCCGTTTTTGCCAACCTTTTCTCTGCCTGCTTCAAACTGAGGTTTAATTAAACACACTGCCTGACCGCCGTTTCTGAGAAGACTGCGCATTGTGGGGATAATAAGCTTGAGAGAAATAAATGAAACGTCAACACTTGCAAAATCAATTTCTTCAGGAATTTCTTCCTTTGTAACATAACGGAAGTTTGTTCTTTCCATATTGACTACACGCTCGTCCTGACGAAGCTTCCACGCAAGCTGACCGTAGCCTACATCTATTGAGTAAACCTTTTTTGCTCCGCTCTGAAGCATACAGTCAGTAAATCCGCCCGTTGAAGCACCGATATCCATACATACAGTATCAGTAAGAACAAGTCCGAACTCATCAACAGCCTTTTTAAGCTTATAACCGCCTCTGCTTACAAAGGGCATTTTTTCTCCTCTGAGCTCAACGCAATCGCCCTCTTTTACGGTAAAACCTGCCTTGGTCTGCTTCTGACCGTTTACATAAACAAGTCCCGCCATAATGAGAGCCTTAGCCTTTTCACGGCTGTCTACAAAGCCTCTTTCGTGAAGTGTTACATCAAGTCTGATTTTCTCTGCCACTTAAAATTCCTCACTTAATTTCTTTATCATTGCCTCTTTATTGAGACCGTATTTACTGAGCAGTTCGTTTACCGAAGCCTGCTCAACAAATTTATCTTCCACAGCAGTAATGCTGTATTTACCCTTATAACCCTTTTCAAGAAGAGTAATGCCTAACTTTTCAGCCACACCTGCGCTTTTCTGACCTTCTTCAAAGAAGAATACTCTCTTTCTGCCGAGAAGTAAATCAATAACACCCTCAGGTATTGGCTTAATAAGATTCAGAGAAACAAGGAAAGCGTCCTTTATTTCTTTAACAGCTTCAATAGCCTCTGCAGTAATTCTGCCATAGGTTACAATTGCAGTTTTGCTCTTTTCATCGCCATATACGGAATAATCGAAAGAAACACTTTTAAGCTCTTTGGTGTTTTCGTTTTCAGTGCCTCTCGGATATCGCACAGCTACTGCAGTTTCTTCGCTGTAAAGCGCATTTTTAAGGTCTGCTTCAAGCAAATTGAAATTGCAGGGTGAATATACCTTCATACCGGGTACAGTGCCGAGAAAAGCAACATCGAAAAGTCCGTGATGCGTTTCTCCGTCTTCGCCTACAAAGCCTGCTCTGTCAACGGCGAGTAAAACCTTCTGTTTTTGCAGTGCAACGTCGTGAATAAGCTGGTCATAGCACCTTTGCAGGAAGGTGGAATATACCGCAAAAACGGGCTTCATTCCGTTTTTGGAAAGTCCTGAAGCAAAGGTTACTGCGTGTTCTTCTGCAATACCTACATCAAAAAATCTTTCAGGGTAAAGTCCGCTGAATTTTCCGAGGCCTGTACCAATCCCCATAGCTGCAGTTATAGCACAGAGAGATTCATCATTTTTTGAAAGGTCGCAAAGCGTCTCACCGAATTTATCCGAATAGCTTTTTGACGAAGAGATTGCTTCACCTGTATCCACATCAAACTTTGAAATTCCGTGGAAAACGCTGGGATCCTTTTCTGCATATTCATATCCCTTACCCTTAACTGTAATTACATGAAGCAACACAGGGCCGTTAACCGATTTTGCACTTTGTAGTGCATCACATAGATTTTCAATATTATGACCGTCAATAGGACCCATATATCTGTAGCCCAAATCTTCAAAGAATGTACTTTTTTCGTAAACCTTATTTTTAATATCGGTTTTCACCTTATAAAGCTCTTTAACAATTTTCTCACCGAAGGGCACTTTATTGAGCACCTTTTCGGTGTTGGCTTTAAATGAATAGTACTGCGGTCTTGAACGGATTACTGCAAGATATTTTGCAAAAGCACCCACATTTTCTGAAATTGACATTTTGTTATCGTTAAGAACAACAATGTGGTTTGCCTTGCTTCTGCCGCCGTTGTTAAGTGCTTCAAACACCATACCGCCCGTAAATGAGCCGTCACCTATAACTGATACAACGTGACTTCTGTCACCTTTCAGAGCTTTTGCCTGAGCAAGACCCAGACCTGCTGAAACCGAGGTAGCACTGTGACCGCTGAAAAATATGTCGTGCTCACTTTCCGTAGGTCTTGTAAAGCCTGAAATTCCGCCCTTTGTTCTGAGCGTGGAAAAGCTTTCGTATCTGCCCGTCAGAAGCTTATGGGTATAGCACTGATGTCCTACATCATAAACGAACTGATCCTTTGGTGAGTCAAAAACCTTATGAAGTGCCACCGTAAGCTCAACCATACCAAGATTCGAGGCAAGGTGTCCGCCGTTTTCAGACACAGTTTCTATTAACTTATATCTGATTTCTCCCGAAAGCTCATTAAGCTTTGTATAGTCAAGCTTTTTGATGTCCTTCGGAGAATTGATTTCTGAAAGCAATTTATATTCCATAACTTTAATCTCTTAATGTTTTCTTTTTGCAAGCATAAATGCAAGCTCCTTTAAGAATTCACTTTCTTTGCCGAAAATTTCGAGAGCACGGGTCGCCTCGTCGGTAAGTCTGTCAGCATATTCCTGAGCCTTTTCAAGGCCGAGAAGAGTATAATAGGTTGACTTTCCGCATTCCTTATCGCTGCCGATGGGCTTACCAAGATTTTTCTCATCACCGGTAACATCAAGAATATCGTCAACAATCTGGAAGGCCTGACCGATTTTTGTGGCATATTCGGTAGCAGCCTTTATTTTTTCTTCATCAGCACCGGCAGCAATACAACCGAATAAAGCAGCGCATTTTATAAGTGCACCAGTTTTAAGCTCGTCCATCTTGCTGATTGTTTCAAGCCCTGCTTTTCTGTTTTCGTTTTTAAGGTCAATTACCTGTCCGCCTATCATTCCGTTAGCTCCTGCAAGAGATGAAAGAGCAGCAACTGCTTTTATAGCAAGAGCAGGATTCTTCTTTGCAAATTCACTGTCAGCAATAACACCGAAAGCCTGAGTAAGAAGTCCGTCACCGGCAAGAAGTGCATATTCATAGCCGTATTTTATGTGGCAGGAAGGCATTCCCCTTCTCATATCATCATTGTCCATACAAGGAAGATCATCGTGAATAAGGGAATAGGTATGCACCATTTCAAGAGCAGCAGCAAGACAAAGAGCGTCTTCAATATTACCGCCGCA
>JAFOXT010000128.1 GCA_017425745.1 Clostridia bacterium
CATCAACAACACCTATGGTGAATATGAGATTTATAACACCACAAAAGGTGTCAATCGCAACAGTAATGTTGAAGCAGACAGATCAGGTAATAAGACATTATCATTAAAAGGCTTTATGTGGGCTTCAGTTTACGGCGCTTATACATATAACGGCGGAAGTGCTTCCTCTGCGCTTAAGGGAACTGTAAAAGTTGAGGTTTTCGATAAGAACGGCAACAGCCTCGGCTCAGACTCATTTTCAAGCTTCAAGGCTCACAGTCTTGATTCCGACCTGGATAATGTTGTAATCGGTCTTTTTGAAGGTGACAGAATGAACGTGCTTGACCTTCTCGGTCAAAGTGGTATCGTTCATATCACATGTGATGAGAGTAAAGTTACAAGTGCAACGATTCTTTCCGGCGGTGAGCATATAGCAATTGAAGACGAAAAAAAGAATTATAACACTTATAACTATTATATTACAGGTGTGAAAGCCGGAAATAACAGCACCAACGGTGATGCGAAGCTTCAGATTAATATAAAAAAGACATCCTGTAAGTTCCATTATAGCACAAGCGGTGACGCTAATCCCATAGTTTATGTTTTCAAAAAGCCTAAGACAGCAACAACCACAACAACACTTACTCTTATTGATAATATCGACCCCCGCTGTGAATATTTCATTGACGGTAACAAGGGCGATAAGCAGCCCGACGGCACAATTGTATTCACAGGTCTCACTCCCAATACTGATTACACGGTAGAGGTCCGTGCTCAATACAAGGACGGCGACGAAACAAAATATGTTTACGGTTATGTGGATGACACCACAAAGCCCGTGTATCAGGCTACGGTGAAAACATACCTTGACGGCACTATCACCGACATTTCAGATATCCACGGCGATGATGTAACGCTTTTACTCAGCCAGGACGGAGAATCCTTTATTAAGCTTAAAGAGACCGCTACAGGCACATATGAGGCAGGCGTTGAGCCCGGTACATATTTCCCTTACCACTATGAAAACGAATTTTATCATAAGGCAAGAAACTACGAACTTGTTGTAGAGCATGCCAATGCCGAGCTTCACCTTCACCACTACAGTGTAAAATATGACACAAACGGCGGTGCATTCAAGGCAGGCGAGGAGGTAGGCACAGAGAACTACTCAAGTATGTCCGCCGTAAATGCAACCTCAAATGTTCCCGTTCGTAACGGCTTTATCTTCACCGGCTGGGAATATAACGGCAATGTTATCGGTTCAGGTAAGCAGATTACCTCATCAATTACAGCACCCATCACACTTAAAGCTAAATGGGAAAAAGCTGTAAACGTAACAATCAATGTTACAATTGACCACAAAACTGTGGACGGCTTTGATCCTAATCCCACAAGAGCAGACCTTGATGTTGATTTCCTTGAAATGACAACAAATTCACCTGCTTTTGTTGAAACAGGCGATAAGCTTCATTTCAGAAAAGATAAAGTTACTGACGAAAACGGTAACGCAAAGGCTTATACTTACTCAGTAGAAGATAACAAATCAACATACACTGCAACAGATTATACTTATACAGGTCTTCTTGAAAGTTCAACCTTCGGTGTTGCTTTGCACAAGTCAGGCTATGATGTAGGTACAATTGAAAAGAAGCAGGATAAGCTTGGTAACTGGATTATCAATATTCCTCTTACCTACAACCCTGATGACTTTGACCTTGATTTCAGCGTTGAAATGGCTGACGATGTTCCCAAAGAGCTTTATCCTGATGCTGTAATCGTAAAGATTGCATACTGGAACACAGACACAAAGGAATGGAAAATCATTTCTCAGCAGGAAACAACTGATGTAGTTGTAAGACCCGGTGTAAGAGTTGATATCGACACCGTTACAGGTGAGGGCTCAGGCTCATATCCTGTATGGAGATTCGACGGCAACAAAGATCCTTATGGCTACCGTGCAGTTGTAACAGGCTTTATTTACGAAGATTCAACCATTATTGTTCCTACAGAAAAGGATCACTATAAGGATGACAATACTGTAATTGTTACATATACCGACGGTAACTACACAGCAACAATGGGCGATATTGCTGACGGTAAGAAATTCAGTACATCACTCAACGGTGCATATTATAATGAAGCCACTAATGATCAGCAGGGTACACTTCACGGTGTGATTTCTGTTGAAAAGTATGATGTAACCTTCGACGCAAACGGCGGTACAATCAATGGCGGTAACACATACACAGAAAAAAATAAGTATTATGTTCCTGATACAGACCGTTATGTTCCTACCTTTGGCGAACATACATTCAAGGGCTGGTACAAGGATCCTGAATTCAAGGAACCCGCAGTGAAGAATGAGCTTCTTACAGAAGACATTACACTTTATGCAAAGTGGGATCAGATTCTTACAGGTAACGTAAGAGTTGCAGGTTACTATATGCAGAATGGTGAAATTGTTAATGTATGGGAAGTTGACCGTGCAAACAGTGCAGTTATTGTTCTTGAAGAAATCACAGCAGACGGTGAATATATTGTTGACAGTCAGACTGTAAATATCGTATGGCCTATGGGTGATATGATTTACGGCATTTCAGAAGAATACAAGTTCAAGGGTCTTGATCCCGAAAAGAACTACAGAACAGAGGTTCTTATCCTCAACTACGGCACAACATATCAGAACTCAAAAACAGTATTTGTTGAAGACGATAATTATGCCGAAGATTACAACGCAGACGATTTCAAAGCAATTTATCCCGAATCAAGCAAGTGGCATACTTTTGTAAATGCATATCTTTCATTTGAGCCTGCTTCATACTTCCAGCCCGTAGAGGTTGATGCTACCCTTATCGGTGAAGGCTCAAGACCCAGTGATACACTCGTAGAAATCTGGTACAAGGCAACAGGTACAGACAATGCATATCAGGTAATCAGCCAGCATACTGTTGGTGACAAAGGTATTGAAGTAGGTATGAGTCAGGAAAGCGGTATGGATAACGGCGATTACGGCTACACAGTATGGAACAGCGTTTACGACGGTGCGCTTTATGACTATCAGGCACACCTTTCAAAAATTAACAAAACAGATGCATCAACATGGCCCGTATCAGTAGTTTACGGTGCACCCTCACGTTACAGTCCTATTCACAATGAACCTACAGGTGTTCTTCAGGTTAAGCTTGTTCCTAACCGTTACGGCATCGTTTACAACGAAATTTATGCAGATGCAGGCGAAAAGGTAGTTACTTACGGAACACATGTATGGAGCTACGAAACTGTTATTGATTATGTACCCGTTCGTGACGGATACGTATTTGAAGGCTGGTACTCAAATCCTGAATGCACAGGCGAAAAGGTTAGAGAAATTGCTGCTTCAGTGGCTGAAGATACAGAACTTTATGCAAGATGGGAAAAGAGAACTGACCTTGAGCTTAAGGTGAATTATATTGATAAGTATACCAACGAAGCTCTTTATACAGAAACAAAGACTGCACAGACTTTTGGTAATGTAATTACTGCAGAAAGCCTTAAGAAGGAATTCAAGGGTTACAGCTACTACAGTGCAAGTGCAGAAAGCGTAACAATAGGCACAGAAACAAATGAAATCACTCTCTACTATGTAAGAAACAGCTACGG
>JAFOXT010000129.1 GCA_017425745.1 Clostridia bacterium
AAAGAAGGTCAGAAGCTTAAAGAAGACATTCTTTCACGCTGTGATACAATTCTTTCAAACGTCGCTTATATTGAAGAGCGTTCACCTGAAACCGTAAACGAATATAATAACAAGCTTCTTGAAAGAATCAGAACTGTACTTGAGGATGTTCAGGTTGATGAACAGAGAATCCTTACTGAGGCTGCTATTTATGCAGATAAAATCGCAGTTGCAGAAGAAACAGTTCGTCTCAGAAGTCATATTGACCAGATGCACGAATTTATGGAAAGCAAGGAAGCCATAGGCAGAAAGATGGATTTCCTTGTTCAGGAATTCAACCGTGAAGCAAACACAATCGGTTCAAAAGCTCAGGATGTTGAAATAGCCCGCAGGGTAATCGACATTAAGGCAGAGGTTGAAAAAATCAGAGAACAGGTACAGAATATAGAATAAGAAAAAATTTCAAACACTGTATTTTTCAAAGGTGGGAATAAAATGAAGCTTATAAATATCGGATTTGGTAATATGATAAACGCAAACCGTCTTGTTGCCATTGTCAGCCCTGATTCAGCACCTATAAAAAGAATTATTCAGGAATGCAAAGAGAGAGGTACTCTTATTGATGCAACCCAAGGCAGAAGAACAAGAGCCGTAATTATTATGGACAGCGACCATGTTATTCTCACATATCTTCAGTGTGAAACTGTTGCCAACAGACTTGATTCTGATATCTGTGAGGAGGGCGATGATGAATAAAGGTATTCTTGTTGTAATTTCTGCTCCTTCCGGATGCGGAAAAGATACAATTGTAAATGAAATTGTTAAAGAAATGGGCGACGAAGCTTCTGTTTCTGTTTCAATGACAACCCGTGAAATGAGAACCGGTGAAGAAGAAGGCGTCAACTACTATTATGTTTCCGTTGATCAGTTCAAGAAAAACATCGAAAACGGTGAAATGCTTGAATATACAAGATATGGCTCAAACTATTACGGAACACCGGTCGGACCCGTAAAGGAAAAGCTCAGAGAAGGCAAAACAGTTTTTCTCATCATCGAGGTTGAAGGCGGAGAAAATGTTAAAAAGATCTTTCCTGACTGTGTAAAGATTTTTGTTATTCCTCCTTCAATGGAAGTGCTCAGCAACCGTCTCAGAGGCAGAGGTACTGACAACGAAGAAGCTATTGCAACAAGACTTGAAATTGCAAGAACAGAGCTTCAGAGAGCTGTTGAATATGACTATATCGTTGAAAACGATGTGCTTCAGGATGCCGTTGAAGACGTTAAAGCAATAATTAAAGCTGAAAAGCTCAGAATAAATATAATGCAAACTAAATTAAGAGAGGTAATTAAAGATGCTTAATCCCGATTTAAGAGAACTTTTAAAGAACAAAACAAGCCGTTACTCCCTCGTAACAGCAGTTGCTAAGAGAGCAAGAGTTGTTTCAGAAACTCCAGAACTCAACGAAAAATGCGGCACAGAAAAGCCCGTAACCTACGCTCTTGATGAATTCCTTTCAGGTAAGCTCGAGATTGTTGAGCCTGAAGAAATCAGAAATATCTAAGTAAGTATATAATTAAAGGTGTGAAATGATATGAAACAGTTTATTGTAGAAGTTGCAATAGAGAATGTGGCATATCATTTTGACATTTTATACACATACAGTGTACCTGAAAAGCACAAAAATAAAGCTCTTCCGGGCATGCGTGTTATGGTGCCCTTCGGTAGAAGTAAAAGCGCAAAAAGACAAGGTGTAATATTTTCAGTTGCTGAAAAAGAGCCTCAGAAAGGCGTTAAAAGCATCCTTGAGTTTCTTGACGAGGAAAATCCTTTTGTCAGCGATGAAATGCTTAAAATTGCCGTTTTTCTTAAAGAAAGAACCTTCTGCACTTACTTTGAAGCAGTTAAGGTGCAAATGCCTGTAGGCTTTACTTTTAAAACAACTGAAAACTATTTTGCGATAAGCACTGAAAAAACTGTTAAACTGAACGAAGAGCAGGAAAAGGTATACAGATATATGCTCAGCTTTGATTCTGTACTTTCTAAAAAGCAGATTTTTTCAGATTGCTCAATTGAAGCGGATAGTGATGTTTTGCAAAAGCTTATTGCAAAAAAGCTTGTTGTTAAAACCTATGATGCAGTTAAAAAGCTTGGCGACCTGACT
>JAFOXT010000012.1 GCA_017425745.1 Clostridia bacterium
AATTACAAAATTGTTTGGTGAGTTTGGATATTGCACTGTGCACTTTAAAGTGCTATAATATGCCTTGTCAATTGGAAACGTAATAAGCTATCGGCTTTTAAAATGAGAAAATATATGATGTGAAGAAAGAGACTGCCAGAAACGGCAGTCTTTTTGCTTTGAAAAAATTGAGCTATCCGTTGAAACGGATAGCTCAATTGATTTATATTTGAACAACATTTTTGCTTAATTGTTGTTTCGGTTTTTTCCTTTTGCACGATCTTGTGCCGTTATCTGGGGTGAACAGACTTTCGAGAATGGTACAAGACGGCGTTTTATTTATCCCGAAGCTGTACAATGGTACTGCGAGAGGATAAAAAAACGACGAGTGCAAAATTCAAAGCGACACAGCTCGATGCTGTGCCGCTTTGGTTAATATTTAAACAACATACAGTTTTTCGCTAATTGTTGTTTCGGTTTTTTCCTTTTGCACGATCTTGTGCCGTTATCGGAAGTCTGTTATTTTACACAGCCAACCTTTGTCTTCTTTGTTGCACCTTTGATAACAAAGAGTGTACCAATCATAAGAACGATTGAAACGGGAAGAACAATGTACCAGTTGGGGATGAAGCCTGCAAGCACATAGCTTACTGTTGAAACACCTGCAACTGTAAGTGCGTAGGGAAGCTGAGTTGAAACGTGGTTGATGTGGTCGCACTGTGCACCGGCTGAAGCCATGATTGTTGTATCTGAAATGGGTGAGCAGTGGTCACCGCAAACAGCACCGGCCATACATGCTGAAATTGCAACGATTGTGATGGGCTGACCTGCACCGAATACGCTGAGTACGATGGGAATAAGAATACCGAATGTACCCCATGATGTACCTGTTGCAAATGAAAGACCAACAGCAATAACGAAGATAATTGCGGGAAGGAATGCCTGGAATGAGCTTGCGCTGTTTTCAATAAGCTGAGCAATGAAAATCTTTGCGCCGAGTGAGTCTGTCATAGCCTTAAGTGTCCAAGCACAAGCAAGAATCATAATTGCGGGAACCATAGCCTTGAAGCCTTCGGGAAGTGATTCCATAAGATCCTTGAACTTGAGAACTCTTCTGAGAAGATAATAGATAACTGTGATGATGATTGTAACACCTGCACCGTAAGCAAGACCTACTGAAGCGTCTGAATTTGAGAATGAATCAATAAATGTTTCACCGCTGAAGAAGCCGCCTGAGTAAATCATACCGATTACACAGCAAACGATGAGAACGAATACCGGGAAGATAAGGTCGATAACCTTGCCCTTGGGGTTAGCAGCCATTTCTTCAATAGCCTGCTTTGTACCGCTTGTGAAGAGGTCGCCCTTTTCTTCAGCATTCTTTTCGTGTGTCTTCATGGGGCCGTAATCGAACTTCATAAGAGCAAGGAAAATCATCATAATGATTGTAAGAATTGCGTAGAAGTTGTAGGGGATAGCCTGAATGAAGAGCTTGATGCCGTTTTCAGCGCCTGCACTTCTTGCAAAGCCTGCAACTGCTGCTGCCCATGATGAAATGGGAGCGATGATACAGATGGGAGCTGCTGTAGCATCAATAAGGTATGAAAGCTTAGCTCTTGAAACCTTGTGGCTGTCAGCAACGGGACGCATAACTGAACCAACTGTAAGGCAGTTGAAATAGTCGTCGATGAAGATAAGCACGCCGAGAGCGATTGTAGCAAGCTGAGCGCCTACTCTTGACTTGATGTGCTTTGTTGCCCAACGGCCGAAAGCAGCTGAGCCGCCTGCCTTGTTCATCATTGATACAAGAGCACCAAGAAGAATAAGGAAGATGATGATACCCATATTGTATGAGTCAGCAACGTTAGCAACGAAGCCGTCAGTAATTACGTGGGTAATTGTTGTTTCAAAGTTGCCGCCTGCATAAATGAGACCGCCGACAATGATACCGATTACAAGTGAAGAGTAAACTTCCTTTGTAATAAGAGCAAGAGCGATAGCAACGATGGGGGGAAGAAGTGACCAGAATGTAGCATACTGGCTGATTGACTCACGAACCTTAGCAATAGCTGTTTCAAGGTGAGCTTTGAAATCGGGGTCAGCTTCAAGGTTGTCAGCATAACTGCCAACATATTCGAGAGCACTGTCTCCGTCTGCAAGGTCGTATTCTACTGCATCTTCGCCTTCACCGAGAATGAAAGCTGTTTCAGCTGCAGCTTCTTCAGTTGCACCGATTGTAAGCACGGCAGCGTCTGCAGTTTCGTCAGCAGCAAAAGCTGACATAGGGATTGCGAGAGCAAAAATAACCATAAAAGCAAGAATTATTTTTGCAAGGTTTCTTTTGGATTTCTGCATTTTTGTTTTCCTCCGTTTTAAAAAATTTAAAGAGAGATTCTCACAAACGAAAATCTCTCTCAGACTTACAGATAATATAAGCTGATAGCTCTCCGCTTGTGCGACAGTTGTTGGGATGTTATCGCAACAACCAGCAAAACCCTTCTCAAACAAGGCTTGCTTCGGCATAAAACCCTTTCACTTTACTGTGAACGTCTTTTGAGAAACTGAGTAAAGCTACTGATGTTTTACGCACCTCTATCTTATTACCTTATATTATACATAAATTTAATAAAAAATCAATAGGAAACTTATTTTAAGGGAAGCCACACTCTCATTTGTGTTTCGCCTCTGTTTCCCCAGAGATAATAGGGGATAAGGGTGATTTTTTCTTTTTCGAAAACGGGCTTGCTGCTTGAGTAAAGTCCGTCAGAAGCTTTTCGTCTTTCACCTTCAGTACTAAGAATAACAGTGCCGCCTGAAAGGTCAGATTTTTCGGCAGTGAAAACTGAATCCTCCTGAAGATAAAGTGACAGCACATTATCACTGTTATCCTTACCCTCTGCGCAGTAAACAAGAGGTCCGCGCATAACTGCACCCATACCGCTGAGGGTAGGAATTTTATCTGAGGGATAAATTATTTTTGCACTGCTGTCAAGATTGAGAACAATTTCTGCTTCGTTTTCAATTGTGAAGTATGCGTAGCCGTCTTTGATTTCAGGTGAAGCACAACTTCCGTTGAAGGTGAAGTCGGTTTTTTCGCTCCATGAAGGCACACGCACTGCAAAATTTCCCTTGCCTTCAATACTGAACTTAACTGAAAAATCGTAGGGATACTCTGTTTTAACTGTGAGCTTCATTCCGTTTCTGAAGCTGACCTTACCGCCTGAATAAAGGTGACAGAAAGCAGTGTCGCCTTTTTCTCCGAAGCTGTATTTACCGATGGAGGTTACAAGTCTTGCCACATTCGGCGGACAGCAGGCACAGGTATACCAACCGGGTCTCTGAGTGAGCACGTGATGATGTGTAACTGCTTTCTGAGTGATACCGGGAATAACCTCAAGGGGATTTACATAGAAAAATCTTTTGCCGTCGCTTTCCATACCTGCAAGCACAGTGTTATAAAAAGCTTTTTCCATAATATCTGCATATTCGCCCTTGATTTCATTCTGAAGCATACGCGCAGCAAAAAACATAAGTCCGATTGAAGCACAGGTTTCTGCATAAGCGGTGTCTGAGGGCAGGTCATAATCCTCAGTAAAGGCTTCACCGTGACAGGTTGAGCCGATAGCACCCGTAAGGTACATACGTTTTTCTGTAATGCTTTTCCAAAGAGTTTTGCAGGCCTTGAAAAGCTCCGCATCTTTTTGTTCTGAAGCAAGGTGAGCCATAGCTGTGTAAAGGTAAACTGCTCTTACACTGTGACCTACAGCGTCCTTCTGCTCTCTTACGGGAAGATAGCTCTGCTGATAATGCTTGTTTCTTCCGTCGCCGCCCCAGACACTCCAGCTTCTGCTTTTAACTTCTTTGATGTAGAAATCGCTGTCCACACCACGCACGTCAATAAAATGCTTTGCAAGGGTAAGATATTTTTCCTTACCCGTAATTTCGTAAAGACGAAGAAGGGCAAGCTCAATTTCAGGGTGACCGGGATAGCCTTCTCTTTTGTTTGTAATGAACTCATCGTAAATGTGCTCCGCATTTTTTTCGCAGACTTGGAGGAGATTTCTGTTGCCTGTAGCTTCAAAATATGCACAGCCCG
>JAFOXT010000130.1 GCA_017425745.1 Clostridia bacterium
AGCTCAGTGCTTGACGACAGCAAGGCTCCCGATAAGAACAAAAACGATATTTTATCTGCATGCAGAGCTACTGCTGACAGCAGTACCTTTGAAAATGCAATGGGTCAGCATACAGAAAATGCGGCTGTAACAGTTGGCGGTGACGTAGTTTTCAATGAAGTCAATCTTAAAATCAATTCGGCATATCACGGCATTATAGGTGACAACATAGAAATGGAAAACGGTTTCTGCTCTGTCAGAAGTGACGGCAACGGACTTTTTGCAAAGGGAGAGGTGTCGCTTGACGGTATCAAAATAAATATAAGCGACTGTTATAACGGAATCGAATGTGAAGAAGGACAGTTCAGCGACGCTAATATTCTTATAAATGCTTTCAATAAAGGTATAATATGTACTGAAGAAAAACCGGATTTTGAAGATACCACAGTTGAGATTAAAGATAAACGCAGTACAATACCTCATAAACCTTGACAAACTACCGCAAAAGTGTTAAAATCTTTTGCGGTAATTATTGATATAAGGACAGGTGAATATAATGTCAGGACATTCAAAATGGAGCACCATTAAAAGAAAAAAGGAAAAGACTGACGGTGCAAGAGCTAAGGTATTTACAAAAATAGGCAGAGAAATCGCAGTTGCAGTTCGTGACGGCGGTCCCGACCCCGCATCAAACTCAAAGCTCAAGGATATTATTGCAAAAGCAAAGGCTAACAACGTGCCTAACGATAATATTGAAAGAATTATCAAAAAAGCTTCAGGTGAAGGCACAAGCGCAAACTACGAAGAAATTATGTATGAAGGCTATGGTCCCTCAGGTATCGCTGTTATTGTTGAAACTCTTACCGATAACCGTAACCGTACAGCAGGCGAAATGCGTCACTATTTTGATAAAAACAAGGGCAACCTCGGTCAGCAGGGCTGCGTATCATTTATGTTCACACGTTACGGTGTAATCGTAATTGAGGCAGAGGATGTTGACGAAGACAAGCTTATGGAAGACGCTCTTGAAGCAGGCGCAATTGACTTCATCACAGACGAAGAGGATATTTATGTTGTACGTACAGAGCCCAATGACCTTGGTGCTATCCGTGACGACCTTGAAGCTAAGGGATATACCTTTGTTTCAGCAGAGGTTGAGTATGTACCCAACACAGAAACTGCTCTTACAGATGCAGATGACCTTAAGATGATGGGCAGACTTCTTGAAATGCTCGAGGACAACGATGACGTACAGAATGTATGGCACAACCTTGAAAATGAGGATGATCTTCCTTAAAGGCTATTGATAAACACACTGTTCAGAACAATAGCGTTAAGACAAAAAATTAACAGATAGCAGATGAAAATATCCAAGGTATTGAGCCTTGGATATTTTTTGCGTTGTTCTGACCTTTCTTGAATAAAAAAGAGTCTGCTTTCATATCCTATATCAGGTGATATTATGGATAAAAGCAAACTCAAAGTCTATGGATTGTTCATACTTATAACGGAAGCGGTGGGAACTGTTGCAGGACTTCTCACAACTCTTGGTATGGAAAAATATTCAGCTGTGGAAAAGCCTGCACTGACTCCGCCTGAAATTGTCTTTCCTATAGTGTGGACAATTCTTTACGCTCTTATGGCTGTCGGTGCCGCGAGAGTATGGCTTACGGAGGAAAGCGAAGAAAAAGATAAGGGTCTGAAGCTTTATGTTGTTCAGCTCGGCATGAATTTTCTTTGGAGCATACTATTTTTTAATTTTCAGGCATACGGCTTTTCATTCTTCTGGCTGCTTGGTCTTCTCTTAGTAATTGTTCTTATGACCCTTACCTTTTATAAGTCAGACAGAATTGCGGCTTACCTTCAGATTCCTTATATTTTATGGGTAAGCTTTGCAGGTTATCTTAATTTTATGGTGTGGCTTCTTAACCGATAATTACTTCTTCTCCTTTGTTTTTTCACCCGAGATATATGAGGCACTGAGCCAGCCGTATAAATCCTTTTTTAAAACGTAAACGTAAACCCAATTGCTGTCCTCGGCCGAGCCGCCGATAACCTGAACCTCACTGCCTGAGGAGATTGTTTCAATCTGACCGTAGGAGTCAGATGGGCCTTTTCTCAGAGAAATGCTTTCGGCAGACGAAACGGTGCAGTTAACGGGGGAATAGTTAATCTGCGGCGAAATTGTACCGAAGGTTGAGGCGAATTCCTGCTGAAGCTCATCGGTCAGTCCTTCAGTGGTTTGCTCTTGCGGAGTTAAGATTTCCGATACGGAAGTGAATCCGAAATAATCGGCAGCCATAAAAAGAGCTGTGCCGAAAAGGAGAATACAAAGTGCTGATAAAAAGGCTGTAAGGCCTCTTGAAGAGCCTTTTTCTTTTTTGCGTAACTTTCCTTCAGAAACGCCATAACTCTCCTCAAAAGCCGTTTCAGGTTGAAAAATACGGCTTTTTGAAGCTACATCCTCAAAGGGTTGGTTGCGAGAGATAAAAATTGGCTTTGGCTCGGCTTCGGCTGGCTGATTTGAGGACGGTTCGGGTTCTTTACACTGCTCTCCGCAGTGTGGGCAGTAGTTTTCTGAGCCATAGAGAATATAGCTGCATTTTTTACAGGTCATAATAAAAACTCCTTCTTTTTTGATTTTGCTAACCGAGTATAGCACAGGGAAAAGAAGAAGTTTGTCGCAAGGTGAAAGCACTATAAAAAACACAAGAAGCTCAACCTTAAGTTGAGCTTCTGTTGTGCATATTTGAAAGGAGAGGGGAGTGCAATGGGAAGGAGGGCTGAAGTATGAAAAATCGGAAAAAACACACTTCAATTCCCACTGCACAATTAGAGTATAATTGTTTTACTTAAAATAAAGCTAAAACAGTTTATAAGGAATTATTAAGAAACGGTGTAATCTGTGTGAAAACAATCCTTTTTGGGACAGAGTTAAGAGTTAAGACGTGGTCGCACCTTTATATTTCTGCAAACATATAGGTATAGTCTGCGGAATTTATATTTACAAAAAGGGAAAAGAGTTGATTTTATCCGTCTTTACAGATTCTGATTGATAAAAACATAGTCCGCCGATTAAGCAAGGTTGCTTTGGCGGACTGAATTTTTACAGTATAAAACCAAGTTAAAACGGATATAATCGGCGAAGCCCCGCATCTTAACTCTTAACTCTCAACTCTTAACTCTAAAAAAAAGCCCCGAAGGGCTTTTTTTATGCTTTTTTCTTTGAAAGAACAAGATTGGTAATGATGCCGAGGATAAGTGCACAAGCAACTGCAGTAAGTGTAATCTTACCGAAGGAGATTGCAAGTCCGCCGATGCCTGCAATAAGAATAACTGAAACAGTGAAGAGGTTTCTGTTATCTTCAAGGTCAACGGTCTGTACCATTTTAAGACCTGAAACTGCGATGAAGCCGTAAAGCGCCATACAGATACCACCCATTACACATGAGGGAATTGAGTTAACAAAAGCAACAAAGGGGGAGAAGAATGCAATAAGCATTGAAAGAACGGCAGCAGTGATAATTGTGTAAACTGAAGCGTTTCTTGTAATAGCAACGCAAGCTACTGATTCGCCGTAGGTTGTGTTGGGACAACCGCCGAAAATTGCGCCTACCATTGAGCCTACACCGTCACCGAGAAGTGTTCTGTGGAGACCAGGATCTCTGAGAAGGTCTTTTTCAATAATTGATGAAATGTTCTTGTGGTCAGCAATATGCTCAGCGAATACAACGAATGCAACGGGAACATAAGCTACTGCAAGTGAACCGATATATGCGCCGTCGATTTCCTTGATGCCCTTCATAGCTGTAAGGAAGGTGAAATCGGGAAGAGCGAAAATTGAAAGGTTGTTGAAAACTGAGAAGTCGATGATTCTGAGAGCATCGTTACCTGTTTTGATACCGATAACAGTGAGAATTGCAGCTACTGCATAGCCTGAAAGAATACCGATAATAAAGGGAATAAGCTTAACGCCCTTTTTACCGTATGTTGAGCAGAGCATTGTTACAAAAAGAGCAACAAGACCGCAGAGGATGCAAAGAAGGGGATTAGCTGTCTGTACCATTGAAACTGTTTCAACAATAGCGCCGTCCTGAATTGCCTGGCCGATTGCTTCAACCATGTATTCGCCTGACTTAAGGTCGCCGATTGCGTTAGCAGCAAGTGAAAGACCGATAATTGCAACTGTGGGGCCGATAACCTGCTTGGGCATAAGCTTATCAATCCAGTTAACGCCTGCAAACTTAACAATAAGAGCGATAACTACATAAACAAGACCTGCGAAAATTGCACCGATAATAAGGCCCATATAACCTGCCTGTACAGAAACTGCGCCTGCAAACGCTGCAGCCATTGAGCCGAGGAATGCGAATGATGAGCCGAGGAAAACGGGTGAACGCATCTTTGTGAAAAGAACATATACGAGAGTACCGATACCTGCGCCGAAAAGAGCTGCTGTGGGCTGCATTCCGTTGCCTACAATAATAGGCACAACAAGAGTAGCCGCCATAATAGCAAGAAGCTGCTGGAAGGCGTAGATAATCATTTGTCCGAATTTGGGTTTGTCATGAATGTCGTAGTAGAGTTTCATTTTTTTATCCTCCTTATGTATTAGGAAAATTTTATCATATTGAAAAGCCGAAGTAAATAGGATTAGAGCAGAATAAAAAGGTTGAATGTAGAAAATTAACGTCAAAAGTTGTTGAAAATGTAAAAATCCTCCGTAAGTATATTGAAGATTATAAAATGCTGTGATATAATCGGTATATATTCTTTTGGGAGATGGAAAATATGATTAAAAACGAAGCAAAAATTAAAAATCCTCTTATTGAAGCAGTAAGAGAACAGCTTGAGCACAGAGCTTTATGGCTCTACTACCTTACAGACGAAGCAAAGAAAAAGGGTCTTGACCCCTATGATTTTGCTGCTGATGCAATCCGTCGCTGCGGTCACTTCAACGGTCAGAATCTTGTGTACAAGGGCAAGACAGATTCACTCAAGGGCCTTAAGAAAACACTTTTCACAAAGCCTGCACAGTGGGTTTTCGAAATGGATATTATTGATGTTCAGGACGACAGATTTGAGCTTAAGTTCCACTACTGTCCTCTTGTAAAGGCTTGGCAGAAGGCTGGCTGTACAGACGAAGAAATCAGAGTTCTCTGCGACCTTGCAATGTGCGGCGACAGAGGTATCGGTGACAAATACGGCGCTGAGCTTGACCTTCCTATGACAATCGGTAACGGTGACGACATCTGCCACCTTATTTACCATAAGTAAGAAAAAACGATACCGCTTGGAAATCCAAGTGGTATTATTTTTACCCTGAAATCTGTATTGACTTATAAAAATTTAAGGCGTATAATTTTATTATGCAAATAAGGGAGGAGATTACCTATGAAAAAATTTATAGCAATTTTATTGGCGGTGCTTATGCTGTTTTCTTTTGCGGCGTGCGCAGATAAGTCAGAAGGGAATAAGCCTGACAATTCAGAAAAAGAAACAGAAATTCTTGAAGCCTTTTACAGTGAATACTATGAGGGCGAAAAAAGCGGTAAGCTTATAAGAGATTTCGACGGTGACGGCATAACAGATATGGTTGCAGTAACTGGTGATTTTTATGAAAACGGATACTTCAAGGATATTAATGTACGTTATGTAAAAATCAACGGAGACTCTGCACGGGAAATTGATTTGTTAAAAATTGAGCGCCCTGAAAAGGAGTATAGTGATGAAGATGTAACTTGTTCTTACTCAGAAGACA
>JAFOXT010000131.1 GCA_017425745.1 Clostridia bacterium
ACTGCCTGTAACCTTTGCAAGCTTCGGGCATTTATAGAAGGCTCTCGCATCTACTTTAACCTTGCCTGTTTCTGAAAACTTGAAGGATGTAAGTGAATCACAGAACATAAATGCTTTTTCACCGATTGAGGTAATGCTTTCGCTGTTTACCAGAGTTTTAAGGTAGGTACAACTTGAAAAAGCAAATTTTCCTACTGTTACCGACTTATTTGAGAAAACAATTTTTTCGATGTAATGACATCCGGAAAAAGCATGGTCTCCGTACTGTCTGATGCCCCGTGTATTGTTGACGGTTTTAAGCTTACCGCAATAGTTGAAAATGTCATTGCTGAGAACAATTTTGTCAGCATTTGACGGGAAGGTAACTGTTTCAAGACTTTTGCAGAAATAAAACATTTTTTCGGGCAAAGTTATTTTTTGGGTATATGTACCTTCCACATCTGCATCAAGGAAGGTCACTTTTTTTAGCTTATCGCAATCCTGAAACTGATTACCGTAAAAATAATATGTATCACCCTCATCTTCATCACAACCACACATATATCTGACTACGGCGGGAAGTGTTACTTCTTCAATATCTGTGTTATAAAATGCCTGACAGCCCATAAATGTAAGCTTCGGCAATGTCATTATACCTGTCAGCCTTTCGCAGTTTTTGAATGCCCTGTCGACAATTGCTGTAACCTTTTCAGAAATGTTAATTGATTCAAGATATTTACATCCAATAAACGCTGAACCGCCTATTGTTATTTCTCCTACACTTTCAGGTAAAGTAACAGTTTCAAGTGAAACACAATTTGCAAATTCTCTGCTTCCTACTGAAAATCTTTTATCTTCACGATCTTCATAGACAACCTTTTCAAGCAATCTGCAATCTTCAAAACGGCTTGAATACGAAGTAGCAAAATCTCCGCAATCGCAATTGAGTTCAACTACATTATCAGGAATGAAAATTTCTTCAATATTTGTTTTTTTGAAAGCTCTGCAACCTAATTCTAAAGTTTTATCTTCTGAAAAAACTATTTCCTTTAATTTGAGGCAACCTGAAAAAGCATCGCAACCAATGTGTTCTGCATTTGATAGTTCTATTTCTCTGAGCTTTTTACAGCCCAAAAAAGCACTGTCTCCAAAAGAAGTGATTTTGCCTTCAACATTTACTTCTTTAAGTCTTGCACACCACTCAAAAGCACCTTTGGGGATTTCTGTAATGGTCACAGGTAAAGTAATCGATGTCAGGTTTTCACAATAACAAAAAGAAAAGTCACCAAGTTCAGTAATGACACCTTTAAACTTAACTTTTTTCAAGTTTTTACACTGATTAAAAGTGGAATCAGGAATTACGGTTATGCCCTCAGGCAAAGAGATTTCTTTAATTTTTGAAAGCTTGTAAAATGCTCTATAACCTAGTTGATTTACACTGTCGGGAATAACAACCTCATTAAGGTTTTCGAGTCCTCGCAAACCCAGATAAATGATACCGTCAGGTATTGTAAATTCCTCAATTAAAGGATAATCCGGTACTTCTGAATAATCATAAAATGGATTAAGATTAATATGCGTTACGGGATAACCGTCAATTTCTGTAAGAATTTCGGCTTTTTCAAGCTTCTGAGCTTTCTCATAACTTGTAGCAAGGGCTCTTACAGAATAATATGTATTCTCATCTGTACCGCACTTGTCATAAACAATTCCGTCAATAATTTTTCTTGTGTCGGATTCGGTATATTCAAATCCTGCAGCCGATACTGAAATGCAGAAAAGTGACATAAGCAGCATTACTGCCATAATTAATGTGAGTATAAATTTATTTTTCTTCATAATTCTATTCTCCTTTTCATATTTGTAATTACATTGTAATATTACAGCACCAATGTGTCAAGCAGATGATAAAAATGACAGAAAATCTTAAGAAATAAAAAAACGCACCGTGAAAAATCACGATGCGTTCTGTATGCAATTAGAATGCTTTTACTGCTCAACAGCGTAAACGCTAACCTTCTTGCGATCCTTGCCCATACGCTCGAACTTAACCTTACCGTCGATAAGAGCGAAGAGTGAGTCGTCTGAACCTCTGCCAACGTTGTTACCCGGATGAATGTGAGTACCACGCTGCTTTACAAGGATGTTGCCTGCAAGAACGAACTGACCGTCTGCACGCTTAACACCGAGTCTCTTTGATTCTGAGTCACGGCCGTTACGGGTTGAACCCATACCTTTTTTGTGAGCGAATAATTGAATGTTTATCTTAAGCATTTTGTTACACCTCCGTATTATTCATTAAATAATCTTTTCTTCACAGATGATATATTCACTGTAATCATCTGCCAAGGCACTTACATGAAGCTTTAATCCTTCAAGAACAACTTTTGTTTCGTTTCGGTCGCTGTCCGTTACAAACTTGAAATATCCGTCAGAAATGCTGATGTCAGCCTGTTCGCCAATTACATCAGTAATTGTATTGACCGCCATATATGCCACTGAGGAAACCGATGCACAGATTACATCTGCGCCTGCTTCAGCATAACCGCTGTGACCGTCGATTTCAAAGCCGATGAGGATTTCGCCTCTTTTGTAAAAGGTTGCCTTAATCATGACTTAAGCGTTGATTGCTGTGATTTCAACCTTAGTGTAAGGCTGTCTGTGACCCATCTTACGCTTAGCATTCTTCTTGGGCTTGTAAGTAAATACTGTTACCTTCTTAGCCTTGCCGTTCTTGATTGCCTTAGCTGTTACAGTTGCGTTTGCAGCATCTGCGCCAACCTTGATACCGTCATCAGTACCAATAGCAAGAACGTTGTCGAATGTGATTTCGGAGTCTGCTTCAACGTCAAGCTTTTCGATGTAGAGAGTATCGCCTGCTTCTACCTTATACTGCTTGCCGCCTGTTACGATAATTGCGTACATTTTTCTTACCTTCCTTTATTATGGACTCGCTATCTTAAGGCGGATTAAAAATCTCTTATGGCATAACAAAATACGCCGCCTTTAATATGCGGTACTTGGGAGTATATCATATAATCTCTTTATTGTCAATAAAAAATTGGGATTTTTTTCAGTTTTTTTCCTCTTTATAAATCACAACCGTGTCGCTGTGTCTGAGTATTCTTGCTTTGTTATAAGGGTTGCGGAAAATCTCTCCTGCACCGGGATTTTCAAGAGCATATCTGCAGCAGGAAAGAAGCTTTCTTAGGTCTTCAATGTTATGCTCCTTGGGGTCGTGAGCAACAAATCTTTTTGTAACGCCCTTTTCTTCAAGAAAAGCTATATAGCTTTCAAGAGTTTCAATATACTCGGTCAGAGATGTAGATTCAACAAGATAAATCCATACACCCCTTGAAGCTCCGTCACTGTCAAAAGCTGCTTTATACTTTTCATCATAAAGCGCAATACTGCCTCTGGTATGACCCGGAATGAGATGCCAGTAAATTTTTCTGTTACCTAAATCAAAATACGGAATATCATCAAGAGCCTCAGGTAAAGGATAGGCTTTGCTTACCCATTCTTCAGCAAAAGCTTCAAATTCTTCACAGTTTTTGTGCTCGGTAAGAGCATTATTCATAACAAACATTCTCAGCACGGGCTCACAGGTATTGAGAGCAAACACCTCGTTATCCACCGAGTGAATGTAACAATCCGTAAGGTTGGTAACACCCATTACATGGTCGTGGTGTCCGTGAGTACAGACAGTAATCAAAGGCTTATCTGTTATTTTGCCCACAATTTTTTTCAGATCTATTATACCAAAACCACAGTCAACGAGAAGCGCTTTCTCGTCACCCACAAGAAGATACATATATGTATCAAGACCCTCAAAGCCTTTTTCAAGAATTGAATAAGTATTTTCGTATATTTCCTTAACTTCATACTGTTTTGTAAAATCTGCCATAGTATCACCTCTTAAGCTCATTTGATTATACTATATATCTGAAAGGTTTTCAAGAAAAAAATCACTGTCTTTACCATTCATCGGCTCAGACAGTGACTTGTTTTTTTATTTTGCTTCAGCAGCTGCTTTTGCTAAAGCTTTCTTCTGTGCGTGCTTTGTGAAAGTTGTAATAATTACACTGCAACCAAGGTTGAGAATAATTGAACCGAGCACAAGTGAGAATATGTATGTAGGAAGATTCTGCAGCATTACATCAGATTTAACAAATGCAACAATGAGATAAATAAAGCCTACAATATTAAAGAAAAGAGGAATGTAGGGATGAAGAAGAATAAGTGCTCCTACAACTATTACAAGAGGAATTGATGCTGCTGTTGCGTGGTCAAGACCCTTACCCATAAGAAGATGTACTGTTGCTACTACACCGCCTGCAAGAAGAAGACCGACTGTACCGCCGCAAAGTGTGTGCCAGAAACGATCCTTATATGAAAGTTCTTCCTGCATAAAGAAAAGGGTTACTGCTGCGAAAAATGCCCAGTTTTCAACCGCAAGACTGATTCCGCCAATTTCAAAGTGAAGAAGTCCTGCACCGTGAAGATACTGATAAATTACGTTCCAGATTGCAATCCATATAAATACCAATGAAAGAACCTGCATTTTTGTTTTTGTGGGCTTGTGAAGAAGTTTGAATTTTCCGTTGTTTGTTTCGTGACTCATTTTTGTTCCTCCGAAAATTTAATTTTTGCTTTTCAAGTCCGCAGATAATTATACACGATGTTGCATTTCTGTCAACTATAAAGCTACAAGATTAGTAGTTATTTAATTTTTATTTCACAAAACATACACTATCATACACATCAGCGTTTTATGTGGTTTTTGCCACATAATTAAACGTTTTCGACGCTTTTGCAACAAAACAAAAAAGAGCTGCTGTGCAAAAGCACAACAGCCCGTAATTTATTAAGTTATCAGAGAGTTGCAAGATCCTTAAGGTAAGCTGCTGCTTCGCCTCTTGAGATTGTTGCATTTACCTTGAAGCTGTTTTCACTCATAACTCTGAGCATAAGGCCTGCACCCTTGAAGAAGCCTACAAAGCCCTTCTTAGCGCCACCTGTAAGCATAGCAAGAGCAAATTCAAGCATCTTTGCGTTAGCTGAGTTAGCTGTTGAACCGTTTGCACCTGTGATTGCATTGATTGCAGCAGCAAGCTGACCGCTTGTGATAGCTTCGTCTACCTTGAAGTTGCCTTCTGCATCAGCAGCCATAATGCCGTTAGCTACACAGTATTCTACTGCACTGTAGTACTTGCTGCCGGGCTTAACGTCCTTGAGTGTTTCCTTTACTGCAGGATCGGGAAGAGCTTCGATAATCTTGTTAGCGATGAACTTGTGACCATCAGCATCGGGATGGCTGTCAACATAAGTAGCACCGTTGGTATCAACATATGTATAACCGTACTTTCTTGCGCCTTCGATCATGGGTCCGTTACCGATACCGAGGATAAAGTCAACAATTGTCTTCATTGCGCCTTCAGTTTCGCCAACAACACCACCTGATACGGGGCCGCCTACAACACCTGCTTCGGGATAGCTGTAATAGTTACCCTTGATACCGTTGTCGCCCATACCAACAACCATAAGAGTTACATCAGGATTAAGAGCATAGATGTCTTCAATCATAATGTTCCAGTTGTTGTAGAAGTTTGTACGGCCGTAGTTAAGTTCCTGAGGAACTGTAAGAAGCATTTCGGGAAGAATGCCGATTAAGTGAGCAATTTCAAGAAGCTTTTCAGCTGATGAGAAATCAAGGTTGCCGTTAGCAATGATTTCAGCAATATCAGCTGCAAATTCTACGTACTTATCTGAGGGAGCTTCTTTTTCAATTAAGTCAGCGAGAATCCATGTAAGGTATGCACCCCAGTCATTACCGCCGATACCGAGAGTGATAAGGTCAGCTTCGGCAATTGACTTCTTGAAGAGATCTCTGAAGTGTTCTGAGCCGGGAAGCATTTTTTCATTGTGGCAAGTGCAAACCTCATCATCATAGATGTAAAGGTGGCTGGGATGGAAGAGATATTCGTCTGTGCATGTAGCAGCGAAATCGTCTTCAAGCATATAACGCATTTCAATTGTTCTGAAGCCGGGAGCTGCAAGAGCAGTCATGCTCTGGTTTGCAATGATTGCATTTGCAAGTACATCGGC
>JAFOXT010000132.1 GCA_017425745.1 Clostridia bacterium
GTTCAAGACCGACACACTCTTCTCACAGAAGATTCTCGGCGGTGGCGGTAACGACCTTGATATTACCCCCGTTGATGTTGCAAATATTCTCAAGAATCTTGCTTTCGGCGTTGCTACAGGCAAGCTGAGAGGTGAATACATCAAAGCCATTGTAAAGAGTCTTGCACAGTTTATCAAGGTTGCAGCTCTTTATGATAAGTATCCCGAAACTCCTGCGGGTTTCCCTGAATGGAAGAAAAAGGCAGATGCTCTCTGGGACGAAATCGGCTCTATGGGTGACACCTGCGACAAGAACATTCTTGCTAAGTTAGGCAAGATTTAATCAGACTGAATAAATAAGTAAAACGCACAAGGCATAAAGCTTTGTGCGTTTCTTTGTAGTATAACTTAATAAGGCAAGACAATTAATAAAAGCGTCAGTAAGCTCACTTACCCTACAAACTTTAAAAAAAGGACAAAACAGCGGTCAGCGAATGTCGGGAGCAAAAATCGGGGAACGAGTAAACAATAAAGCAGACGATTGACTCGCTTTGAGTACACCGCTAACTAGCGGAAAGGTTTATCACATTTCTTAAAAGCCGCAGTATAAAGCACCCTGATGCTGTTACTTAGAGCAGCAGAGCTATAAAATTGTCGCTTAATCTTTTATTACCAATTGCAGAAAAGGTGAGCAGAAATGGAATTCAAAGAAACCTGTTCAGCATAACCTGAGCGACAATTTTATGGTCTAGGAGTAGTGTGGAGCCAAGCGTGCTTTTGCTTACTTTTGTCACGCCTGACAAAAGTAAGTGCCCACCGCACAGGTGAGCACATTTCCTGATAATTTAAAATTCAGCCTTAAGAAGCTTTTCATATTCCTCATCTGTAATTGCACAGATTGAGCCGTGTCTCGGATGAAAGTCCATCGAGTAATCCTCTTTTTTTACGGGCAGATAGGTTTCAAAATCCTCTGTCTGCTGCATAAAGAAAATATCTGTGCTGTATTCGTCCATAACCATAACAAAGGTATCAGTGCCGTTTATGGGATAAATTTCACTGCCCTCAACACCTTCCTTTGAAAGAGAAACTATAACGGGCTTATCTTCATAAGGGCCTGTAAGCTTGTCTGAGGTTACATAAGCAATTGCCTGCTTTTCCTCGTGCTTGAAGAAAAGATAATACTTGCCGTTGCTTTTGTTGAAGGCGATGTCGCCGTCAATGGTCTGTACCTCTCTGCAGTAAAGAGGCTTGGGCTCAGTTATGGTTTTCATATCCTTTGAATGAGCGTAGTACATTCCTGCAGTGTTGTGCTCCTTTGTGGAGTGAGCCCAATAAATCATATAAGCATTGTTTTCCTCGTCCCAGATTGCCTGAGGTGCCCAGGCTCTTGTGGTGTTGCGGAATTCTTCGCCAATTTCTTTTATGTCGATAATGGTTTCATCTGTCCAGTTAATAAGGTCAGCAGATTTCCAGGTGACAAGTGCGTGGTTGGATTCCCAGCCTTCCTCACAGCGCATATCTGTACCGATTATGTAGTAGCAGTTGTCCTGACCCTTGAAAATGTACGGGTCACGGACACATTTTTTGCCCTTTGTCTGAGTGATAACGGGCTTGTTATCGTTAAGAGGAAAGAAGTTGTAGCCGTCTTCGCTGACTGCAAGGTGAATTCTTTCCTGGTTTTCACCGTTGCCCACAAAGTAGCAGAAAAGGTA
>JAFOXT010000133.1 GCA_017425745.1 Clostridia bacterium
AAAGGCGGCGTTGTTCGTGAATACGAAGACGGCGCAAGCGTAATGGACGTTGCCAAAAGCCTTGGTGCAGGACTTTTCAAGGCTGCTTGTCTCTCAAAGGTAAACGGTGAGGTGTGTGACCTTCGCACAGTGCTTACAGGCGACTGCGAGGTTGAAATTCTCACTTTTGACGACGAAGAAGGCAGAAAGACCTTTAACCACACCTGCTCACACGTGCTTGCTCAGGCAGTAAAAAGACTTTATCCCGCTGCAAAGCTTGCAATCGGCCCCTCAGTTGACGGTGGCTTCTACTATGACTTTGACAGCGAAGTAAGCTTCACTCCCGAAATTCTCACTAAGATTGAAGCTGAAATGAAAAAGATTGTAAAAGAAGGTCTTGTTCTCGAAAAGTTCGAGATGGACGCTGACGAAGCAATCAAGATGATGGAAGAAAAGGGCGAAACCTACAAGGTAGAGCTTATCAAGGAGCACTCAGACAAGGGCGAAAAGATTTCATTCTACCGTCAGGGTGAATTTGTTGAGCTTTGCGCAGGTCCTCATATTCCCGATACAAGCAGACTTAAGGCATTCAAGCTTACCTCATGCACAGGTGCATACTGGAGAGGTGACAGCAAGAACAAGATGCTTCAGAGAATTTACGGCACAGCTTTCACAAAGGCTGCTGACCTTGAAGCACACCTTGAAAGAATTGAAGAGGCTAAAAAGCGCGACCACAACAAAATCGGCCGTGAGCTTGAGCTTTTCACAACAGTTGACTATATCGGTCAGGGTCTTCCTATCCTTCTTCCCAAGGGTACTCACATTGTTCAGACACTTCAGCGCTTTGTTGAAGACGAAGAAAAGAAGAGAGGCTGGCTCAGAACTAAAACTCCTCTTATGGCTAAGAGCGACCTTTACAAAATCTCAGGCCACTGGGATCACTATAAAGACGGTATGTTCGTAATGGGTGAAGAAGAAACAGACGACGAAGTTTTTGCACTGCGTCCTATGACTTGTCCCTTCCAGTATCAGGCATACCTTAACAGAGCACGTTCATACAGAGATCTCCCCATGCGTCTCGGTGAAACATCAACTCTTTTCAGAAACGAATCATCAGGCGAAATGCACGGCCTTATCCGTGTAAGACAGTTCACAATTTCAGAGGGTCACCTTATGTGTACTCCCGAACAGCTTGAAGATGAATTCAAGAACTGTCTTGACCTTTGCATCTTTATGCTCAAAACTCTCGGTCTTTACGACGACGTTTCATACCGCTTCTCACAGTGGGATCCCGACGACAATGAAAAGTACATCGGTACTGCTGAACAGTGGGATGAAGCTCAGGGTATCATGAAAACAATTCTTGATGACCTTGGCATCAATTACAAAATCGGTATTGGTGAAGCTGCTTTCTACGGTCCTAAGCTTGACATTCAGATCAAGAACGTACACGGTAAGGAAGACACACTTATTACAATTCAGATTGACCAGATGCTTGCTGAAAAGTTCGGTATGGAATATGTTGACAAGGACGGCACAAAGAAGAATCCTTACATTATTCACAGAACTTCAATCGGCTGCTACGAGAGAACACTTGCTCTTCTTATTGAAAAGTATGCAGGTGCATTCCCCGTATGGCTTGCTCCCGAAAAGGTTCGCATTATGCCTATTGCTGACCGTCATCAGGACGCTGCTTATGCAGTTAAAGAGGCTCTTCTCAAGGCAGGTATCGACGATGTAGACGTTGACATCAGAAGTGAAAAGCTCG
>JAFOXT010000134.1 GCA_017425745.1 Clostridia bacterium
CCATAATCCGAAATATACAGCGGCTATATCAGCCAAAAATACAAACAATCCGATAATGACGAAAATCAATGAAACCCTCTGTTTAACTGATGCTTGTTTTACTGAAAGCATAGCTAAAACTATTAAGATTACAGCAAACGCAACAGCACCTACAGTCCATACTCCGACTATATCGTAAAAATAAATATTACTGAAAAGAGAAACAGCTATGAGGGAGCTTGAAAACACACCATATAACTGTGTGGCAATGCCCACTACCTTTTGCATTTTTTCGGAAAACAAATCCTTAACAAGCACGAAAGCAAACAAAAGATATGCCATTGCAGAAATTCCTTTAAGCATCGTGTTTACAATCAGCAAATCAGACCATAAATATATAGATTCCGAGGTAAAAAGGAAGAAAAGTCCTGCTGAAAGTATCAGAAGTCCGCCGAATAAATAATTTTTGAAGGTGCTTCTATCAAAAATATAAGAAAAGATTGCAAGTCCTAAAACAAGAAATGCTGAAATAATAATCATTATTGCAACTACTCTTTCGTCTTTACCTGAACGCAGAGCTGTTTTTTCAGAATAATCACTTGCATAAAGCTTCATTGAAGAAAGAAACTCATCAACAGCCCCTTCATTTCCGAAGCTGTGATAGTTACGGATTACACCTTCAAAATAACCGTCTTTACCGCCGTATTCTATTACCATACTGTTGTAGCCGCATGCATCCTCACCGATAAGCGGATTTTCCATATCATACACTACGGTTATCTCATGATTTTTAGTCAGAGCAAGATTTATGTGATTAAAGGTAAAATACATCAGTGAGCCTTCGGGAAGTATTCCGTAAAAATCATTGGTTTCAGGATCGCAGATTTTAAGCACACCTTTGAGCATAACATCGCCTTTTGTAGCAGGAATATGCTCACCCTCAACAATATCCTTCCATTCACCGTCTCCGATTTTGTATTCACCGACAAGTTTAATGTCAGGTACAATTGCCCAATCTGCCTGAGAATTGTTCACAACAGCGTTGATAAGCAAAGAACATGAAAGCACTAAAAACAGTATCACTGATATGAAAATAAAATTCTGCTTATCTTTTTTCATCTTCATCTTTTCAGACATCTTTTTTCTCCTTTTATAACCCTGATTTTTATGATTACATTTAAGGTTCTTACAGATAAATGGTAACCACACACATACTGCAAGTCTGCAATTTTACCGCAGTATAATAATATCACAAAACCTCTTACAAAGTTCTTACAAACTCCTTCCTAAGCCTGATTTTTTTACCTATAATACAACAAAATAATGAATTTTAGTAGTGATATCTATTTACTTTTTGTGATTTGCTATGCTAAACTGAAAAAAAGGAGGAGTAAATATGAATAAGAAAACATTACTTAAAAACGCTAAAATTTATAACGGCACCACAGATGCCGCTTTTGTGGGAGATGTACTTATTGAAGGCAACCACATTGCAGAGGTTGCCCCCTCAATAGCCGCTTGTGATGAATGTGAGGTAACAGACCTTCAGGGGCTTTCTCTCGCTCCCGGCTTTATTGATGCACATTCTCACAATGACTGGTTCGCATTAAGAAAGGATACGGATAAATTTTTCGTTCCCTTCATCAGACAAGGCATCACCACCTTTGTTGCAGGTAACTGCGGACTTTCAGCAACGGGCTTTTCTGACGATACACCTCACAAGGATATAATCGGCGGCGGTCTGTTTTTCTTCAAGGACGGTGCTCCTAAAGGTCAGGTCAAAGATTTTCTTGAAGCCGCCGACAAAAATATGCCCTTTAACCTTGCAGTGCTGGCAGGTCATTGTACAGCCCGTGCAAGTGCTTCCGGCAGCACAAGCAATAAGCTCTCTCCCGAAGAAGAAAAGGAAATGCTCGAGTCTCTTGAGTTGGCACTTCAGCAAGGGGCAGCCGGTATATCTCTCGGTCTTATGTATGACCCCGGACTGTACGCAGACACTGATGAACTTAAAAAGGTTGCAAAGCTCTGTGAAAAATATGACCGACCTCTGACTGTTCACCCAAGAGCAAACTCGGCCGTATCAATGTCTTACCCTGAGCTTCTCGGACGCTCTCATCTGCTTCGTGCAGTTGATGAGCTCAAAGAAGTCGTAAGAGGTACAAAAACAAAGCTTCACTATTCTCACGCTATTTTCGTAGGCAGACGCTCCTTTAAGGACAAGGATGAATTTCTCAGAATAGTTTACGGTCTTCGTTCCGATGGTGTTGATATGATGTTTGACATCTACAACGAAACCCTTGGTGTATCTGTTATTACAGTTATTCTTCCCGCATGGTATCAGGCAATGAGCCTTGAGGAAAGAAAGAAGCCCTTGGTACGTGCAAAACTGAGCGTACTTGTTTATGCTTCAAGTCTGCTTCTCGGTTTTGGCTTTAAGGATATTGAAATAGCATACATCGGTGAAGGCTATGAAAAATATGAAGGCAAGAGCGTTCACCAAATTGCAAAGGAAGAAGGCATGAGTGACCTTGATGCTTATCTTATGCTTTGTGAAAAGAGCGATTTCAAAGGCCGTGTAAATATGGGACCCTATACCACACCCGAAATCATAAGCGACTTTGAAAAAAATCCTCTCTGCCTATATATGACAGATGCATGGGTTGAGGATTACGGTGTTCAGAACCCTGCTATTTATGACTGCTTTCCCAAATTTCTCAGAGATTCTCTGCTCGGTACAGGCGACACTATGGAAAACACCATTAACCGTATGACCGGTGCCACAGCGGAACGCTTTGCCCTTAAAGAAAGAGGATATATCCGTCCGGGTTATTTTGCTGACCTTACTGCATTCAGTGAGGATGAGCTCAAAAAAGCAACACCCGATCAAAAAAAATCCTTCGGTATTCGCAAGGTATGGATTAACGGCACACCCGTTCTTGACGGTGAGGAGCTTGACTTTGAAGCATTAAAGACAAGCGGAAGATCAATTACGGTTTAAAAATTCATAAATAAAAAAGAGACTGTTTTCAGAATTAATCTGTTAACAGTCTCTCATATTTTTAGTATTTAGCTTACATCAAAAATTTAGAAAAAAGCTTTCTTTGCACACTTTTTGCATCAATTGATGTAAATTTGATGTATGATGTAAGTTTTCGGGATTTTACACCCCTCAAAAATCCCCAGTAAAATAGGGGTTATTGAGAGATTTACTTGTCTAAGCTCTTCATTGTGGGGATCCTCGACTCCCACAATTTATATCCTTCTGTATTTTTCTATAACCTGCGAAAAAGCACAACCTTTTTTTCGCTTTTTTCTATATTTTACTACTTACAACTATAACCGCCGTGTTAATTGTAGTAAGTTTTGTAGTAAGTGTAGTAAGAACCGGTTATTATGCATTTTTAAAGAACCTATCAAGACCTTCAAACTCCACCCTTTTCAGTTCCTTTGTAACATCGGTATAAATGTTAAGAGTGGTAGAAACATCCGTATGTCCAAGTGTGTCCTGCATCACTTTCACATTAACCCCAGCTTCGCACATTCTCGTTGTAAAGGTGTGACGAAGAGAATGGCAACTGAAATGAGGAAGAAGCACCTTTGGGTTATCACTTTTCAGAAACTGCTCATCATTACAGTCTCTTATAATCCTTTTAATAGCCTTGTTAAGTGTGCCCTGATGCTGAACATTGCCGAAACGGTTAACGAATATAAAATCTGTGTAACCGTCTATTACCGCTTCACATTTTATATCAAGAAGCTCCTGTACCTCTTTTTCCTTAACGAAAGCTTCTTTAACAAAATCGAGCATAGGCACCTGTCTGTTACTTGCGGCAGTTTTAGGTGTATTTACATTAAAATAACACCCCTGTTTACTGTTTTCGCTTCTGTGAGAATAATACACAAGAGTATGGTTAATATCAATAATTCCCTTATCTAAATCAATATCACACCATCG
>JAFOXT010000135.1 GCA_017425745.1 Clostridia bacterium
ACTGCTCTACCAACTGAGCTACAGAGGCGTTTCGAGCAATTTACCGAAAAATGGCGACCCGGAACGGGCTCGAACCGTCGACCTCTAGCGTGACAGGCTAGCGTTCTAACCAACTGAACTACCGGGCCATTGTGGTGGGAACAACAGGGCTCGAACCTGTGACCCTCTGCTTGTAAGGCAGATGCTCTCCCAGCTGAGCTATGCTCCCACGTCTGGGTGTCACCTCAGTGACGACTCGTATACTATACCAAAAAGATAATGATTTGTCAAGACCTTTTTCTAATTTTTTTGAAAAAAATCAAATCTTTTTAAATGTGTACCTTGTTCTGCTTGGTTGGCTCCGGAGCACCGCTGCCATCATCACTGTCAGGTGTGTCGGGAAGGAAAAAGCGGAAGATATAAGTATACAGTTTTTCAATTCTCAGAAGATAAACATCAAGCAACGAAAATATTAATGAAAACAAATCCATATAACTTACCCCCTCAACTTTTTTATTATTATACTATGCCATTTCTGTGAAGATATAAACAATATTTTAATATTTTTATAAAATAAATATTATATCAAAGGCGACACTGCTTTTACAGTATCGCCTTTACCTTGTTGAATTATGCTCAGATAAGGTTATATTCTTCAGCAAGCTTTCTGAATGAAGGAAGTGAACGCTCAATCATTTCGGTTGATACACAGTATGAAAGTCTTACATAACCCGGGAAACCGAATGAATCGCTGGGCACAAGAAGAAGGTCGTATTTCTTTGCCTTTTCGCAGAAAGCAGCTGCGCTTTCTTCAGGAGATTTCATAAAGAGATAAAATGCTCCGTCAGGCTTAGCAAGGCTGAAGCCGAATTCTGTGAATGCGTTTACAAGAATATCCCTATTCTTTTTGTAAACTGAAATATCGCTTGTCATACCTGTGCATTCTCTGATAACAAACTGCATAAGTGAGGGTGCACAAACATATCCGAGTGCACGGCCTGCGCCGCAGACAGCTTTGTAGATAAGCTCAAAATTTTCTACCTCATCAGGCACGAGTATGTAACCGATTCTGTCACCGGGAAGTGAAAGTGATTTACTGTATGAATAGCACACAATTGTGTTGTCATAATGCTTTGTGAGGAAGGGCACCTTAACATCACCGTAAACCAACTCACGGTAAGGCTCATCAGAAATGAGGAAAATGCTCTTGCCGTATTCCGCTTCTTTTTCACGAAGAATATCAGTCATTGCCTTAACGGTTTCCTCGCTTGTTACAACACCTGAAGGATTGTTGGGCGAATTGAGTACAACTGCCTTTGTGTGCTCGTTGATTGCGTTTCTGAAAGCTTCAAGGTCAATCTGAAGGGTTTCTGCGTCACATTTAACCTCAACAGGCTTTGCACCGGCAGAGGTTATAAACACCTGATATTCAGGAAAATAGGGCGCAAAAATGATAATTTCATCGTCCTTTTCTGTAAGTGCTCTGAATGTGATACAAAGTGATGCAGCGGCACCTGCAGTCATATAGAAATTGTTCATTGAAAACTTTGTGCCGAAGCGACGGTTAAGGTCGTCAGCAATTGCCTGTCTTGTTTCATTGTCGCCTACTGCTGAAGTATAACCGTGAAGTGCACAGGGTGACATTTCAGAAGTGAGCTTGCGGATTGTTTCGTTAACTTTTTCGGGAGCAGGCACACTGGGGTTGCCGAGGCTGAAATCGTAAACGTTTTCCTTACCGATTTCTGCAGCTCTTTTCTTGCCGAATTCAAAAATTTCTCTTATAACGGAGCTTTTCGCCCCGAGTTCATACATTTCGTTTGATACCATAATAATCACCATTTTTCAAAATAAAGTTATCCTTGCTATTATACACCAATTGCCTTTTGCCGTCAATGCAGGTTTCGACAAAATATGCCAATAAAAATCCACTGCCTTTTGTGTTCAGCAGTGGATTAAATATTAAGCTGTAAGTAAGCCGATGCTCTTTTCAATGAGATCAAAGAAGCGTTCAACAATTTTCTTGTCTTCCTCGTTACCTCTTACGCACATTGAAAGAGTGATTTCTTTTCTGAGTGAGGTTGCTGAAAGAAGTACATAGGGCTTATATTTTACTGCACCGGTCATAAAGCCGTCAAAGGGCTCGTGACCTTCAAGTGCAAGCTTTTCATGCTCGAGAATACCGATATTGCTCATTGCGAGAAGCGGATTTGTATAACCGATTTTGATTACACCTTCGCTTGCTGCGTGAGGAAGAATACTGTAACCGAGGTTAAGAAGAGGTAAGCCGTAAAGGCCCATAAAGCGGTCGCTTTTAAAGAGATTTGCTGAGTTTATTACATATCTCAGTGTTTCAAAAATATCTCTGCCTCTTTCGGGTACATTACACTGCATAAAGGCTGTGTGGTTTGTAAGTCCCAGGTCTTCTGCAGTGTCCATATGTCTTCTAAGGTCTATAGCACAAGAAATTGTAACACTGTCCTCAATATTATAATCTGCAAGCTCATAAAGAGCATAGAAGTAAGCAGCTACCAGCATATCGTTTACGGTTGCACCGTACTTTTTGCCCACCTCTTTGATTTTAAGGAAGGTTTCTTCTGAAAGCTTTCTTCTTGCAATAAAGGACTTATCCTCAGGACGTGACTCTGTAAGAGGGAATCTGTGGTCATCTTTTGCACAGATGTTTTTGAAAAGTCCTCTCGCAGCTTCTTCTTCCCATTCTGAGAAGTCATCGTACACCTCATCATAGGAACGGCTGCCCTGCTTGATATCAAGAGGAGGAATGCCCTTTTCTACGTAATCGTTATAGTTTTTGCAAAGAGTTTTTGCAAAATATTTGAAATCGCCGCCGTCCATACACATATGGTTTTCTACGATACAAAGAGCTGTCTTGCCCTCATAGAAGAAAACTGCAACCTTAATCTGTAAATCGCTTTCGGGCGGTATGTACTGAGTAAGAAATTCGTCAATTGCTTCCTTTACGTTTTCAGGTCTTGAAACTGTAAGCACATCTTCAATGTCATAGGGCTTAACTTCCCAGTAGGGACTTACCTTATTGTCAGTAAAGCTTGAATGAAGCACAGGTGACTTTTCAAGAAGACAGATAAGTACAGTTTTAAGTGCGTCAACATTTATTTCATAATCGTAATGAAGCTCAAGGTGAACCATACGGTCGTTGAAATCACGGAACAGATAATGCATCTTGTCCCAGAGTTCTGCTTTTATTTTTTCTGCCATTATTCTTCCTCCGCATTTTTCTTACTCTTTGAGAACATATCAGCAAGAGCAATTACAAGGTCTGCCACAACGGAAAGCACAATCAGCATCCAACCGGGATGCCATGAGAGAAGTCCGGTAAGGCAGAGTGCAACATAAAGAAGTGATGCACAAACAGGAATATAAATCATATAAGTAAGAAGATTGAACTTCTGCTTTGTGATAATTGAATAAGCTGCGTCTGCAATAAGAGCAACGGGCACTGCAAGAATGAACACAATCCACGCCTTTGAAACGCTTAAAGCAAAGAAAAGGAAGAGGAAAAGAAGAACTGCGCCGATTGCTACTGAAGCACCGAGAAGAACTCTTGAAACTGCTGAGAAACTCTTGCTTTCGCCTTTTTTCTTAACTGCTGCAAGTACAACGCCTGCTAAAGCAGGAAGAAGAAGACCGAAAACCATTATAAGCCAGCTCTTATCCCAGTTGCCCATTTTGAAGCTTACGCCAAGATAGGTCATAACAAGAACAAGAATGTATGAAACCCCGGCAATTGCTATGCCCTTGATGTTTCTCACTGTTTTCTTTTTCTTTATCTTTTCTCCCACTGCCTTGCCGTAATCTGCTGCAAGGTCAGGATATTCGCTGATAATAAGCTGAGTTATTACATTATCGTCTTTGATTCCTTTTGAAACAAGCTCGTTAGCTCTCTGAGTCATTTCACCAATAATTTTCTGTCTGTACTCATAAAGTGATTTGGTCTGTGGAAAGCTTTCGAGTGATTTGTCTACGTATTCAATAAAATTAGCCATTTTTTCATCTCCTCAATTTTTTTATATTATATCATATATAAAGCTTAAAATGGTTATTACGATACAAAATTTTAAAAATATTTATAAATTAAAAATGTCTATGATTTTATGTCATATGAACTTTAAACATACTTAAAACCAACCTGCATATTAAAAAAATTTAATAAAATATGTAATCCCCGATTAAAACAATCGGGGACAAAATCAGTTCTTTGCCTTATAGCTCTTGCAGAAGTGAGGAACAGCAATTGCGTCGGGACTTGTCTTTTCGTGTGTCACTTCAATTTTTTCAAGTCTGCACTTGTTACAATCAACGTGATACTCACATTCGTTAACAGAGCAGGTTACGCCTTCGTTATGCATAAAAGCACCTCCAGAAATATTCGCCGTTTATTACGGTTGCTTTTATTATTATCTGTAACAGCTTCTTTTATGCAAAAAAGTCACTGCCGTTTTCAGACAGTGACTTTAATTTTAAATTTTATTTTGCAATACCGAGAGCGTCTGCAATCTTATCAAGAACAACGACAATTTCATAGAACATATTGAATATAATTGAAGCTGAATCCTTAAGTCCGTAATTCACAAGGAATTTATCAGTATTTTCATCAATATGTGAATCTATTCTTGAAACAAAGTTTGCATCAACAAAAGGATTTGCAGTATCATAAACAATCTGTTCCTTACCCATAAGAGTAAAATCAAACTTTCTTTCACCAAGCACTGTTATTGTGGGCGCAAAATATGACACTGTGATTTCAAAGTTTTTGCCTCTTATATCAGGAATTTCACCTGTAAAGGGAATTTCAACACTTTCGCCAGCCTTGATTACAACAGGCTTTGCAGGGAAGCTTATTTCAAGACCGTCAGCGTTAACCTTCATAAGAAGAATATCCTTTTCAGCTGAAAGGCTCTTTACAATAATAGCATCTGAATCCTTTGTAAGGTGACCTTCTGTGCAGTTGTTGAACTGAGCATGAACACCGTGAGCAATATTTGATGTTGCGTGGAACTGTGAGTAACCTTCCATTGTTGTAACATCATAGCTGTTGTCGGTGAAAAGAAGGTTCATTGCAAGACTGCGTGTGTAATCATCGTTGAGAGTCATGCCGTGATAGTAGTTTTCAATAAACCAGGTGTGGTACGGCATATATGAGGTTGAAGCATCAACGGTAAATGAAGGAGAAACCTGATAAAGTCCGGTATTTACCTTCTGGATATAGCCGTCATTAAAGCGCTTTCCGTAAGGTGATACTGTTGCACCGGTTGATGATTCTGTTGTAATCAGCATATCAGCACTTTCGCCTGTGCCTGAGAATACATTACAGTCATAGCCTGCAAGGATATATACATCTGTGCCTGCTTCCTGTGCACGCTTGAAGCCCTTAGCAAAGTAGTTTTCACCGTCGGGTGACATTACCTCATAGTGCATTTTATCGGTCTTCTTTATGAATTCAGCATCCTTTACGGGATCAAGATGCTTTGCCTTCATTTCTTCATAATGCTTAAGAGGGATAAAGTCCCAGATGCTTCCCCAGTATTTGATTGTTTCAAGTGCCACGGGGAAGAAGCCCTTTACCATTGAATCACCGATTCCGAGGTCAATTGTGTCCACAAGATAATGGTAATCCTCTTCGAACATCATACCGTGTTCAAGAAAAGCAATAAGCTCAACTGCGTTGAACTGAGTTTCACAGTTATAAAGGTCATAAGCAACCTGTGCACCGCCCAGAGCAGGTACTGTAAGCACAGCCTTGTTTACCTTGCCTTCGTGGCCGTAGCGTGCAAGATATGTACCTGAAATCTGTCCGCCGTGTGAAATTGCATAAATGTTTACCTTGTCAACCTTATCCTTTTCGGCACGGTTTTTATTTGTGTGCTCAAGCACCTCGTCAATATATCTGTCGAGCTTGTCTGAAAGCTCAATTGCGCCCATTCTGAAATCGCAGGAAAAAGCATAGATATTTTCATATCCGATTTTTTCTGCAAACAGTTCAGCAAATACGGGTTCAGGCTGATATTCGCCTTCAGGATAATTTGCTCTGAGATTTGCATAGTTATTCTCGTCAGCAGTATCCACATAAGGATAAAGAGGTACCTTTGATGTTCCGTCATTGTTACAAGCAAGAGCATAGAAGATTCTGTTGAAGCCCTCACCTATTCTCTTTGCAAAATATGAGGAATCATCCTCCTTTATACTCTTTGCAAGCTGTTCAAAAAGGCTTAAGCTGTCTGCACCGAGTCCTCCGCCGATAATACCGAACATATCGCCCCAGACCATAACCTTATTTCCGTTTTCGTCAAGTCTGTAGAGGTTTGTTGAGGTGTAACCGGGAACGAGAACAAGCGGATACTTTTTCCACTCTTCTGCTTCTTTTGCTGCTGATACTGAAACTGTGAAAACAGAAAAAATCATAATCACACTAAGTATAAGAGCAACCGTTTTCTTCATTTCTGCCATCTCCTTTGATTTTTTATTATTTCTTTTTCAGCTTGGGTAAAACCAAGCAGATTCCCACTGCAAGTACGGCTACCACTGCAATTGTTGCAGGGATAATATAATCGCCGTCGTTATCGCCTGTTGCAGGTACATAGGTCATTGCGCCGCCTTCAAGAGCAAACACCTGAAGACAAACAGCAAAAACGCTGAGCACCATAAGTGCAGCCATAATAATACAAATAATCTTAATCATCTTTTTAGACATCATAATAGTTTTCTCCTTAGAATTATTCCATATACTTTTTCATTTCAGCGCTCATTATATTCTTGATTTCCTGAGCTTCTTCTCTTGTTTTAGCACAAGCTGTATAGTAAATTTTAATTTTGGGCTCAGTACCGCTGGGTCTTACAATTACACCGCAGGAATTTTCAAGCTCAAAATAAAGCACATTTGAAGAAGGAAGATCAATCACTGACTTTACGCCGGTTGCAACATCAAGCTTTTCGCTCTTTTTAAAATCGGAAATTCCGGTTACCTTCATTCCCGCAATTGTCTGAGGCGGACAATTTCTGAGATTATCCATAATCTCGCCCATTTTAACCATACCTGATGAGCCTTTGAATGCGTAATTGTCAAGGGCGTTAAGGTACATTCCGTGCTCTGCATAAATGTCTTCCATAACCTCATAAAGGCTCTTGCCCTTTGATTTATAATATGCTGCCATTTCACAGATAAGTGCACAAGCAACAACGGCATCCTTATCTCTTGCATGAATTCCTGAAAGATATCCGTAGCTTTCTTCCATGCCCACAATAAATCTGTCTGCTTCGCCCTTTGCTTCAAGCATAGTAATATACTCACCAATATACTTAAAGCCTGTAAGAAGACTCTTTACCTCTGCGCCGTATTTCCTTGCAACTGCATCAACAAGACTTGTTGTTACAAAGGATTTTACCACAACGGGATTTTTCGGAAGCAGTGAAAGCTCTTTTCTTCTTGAAAGAAGATATTCGGCAAGAAGTACACCCACCTCATTACCTGTCATAAGCTTATATTCGTCGCCTGCATTAACTGCAATACCAACTCTGTCGCAGTCAGGATCAGTTGCAAGAAGAAGGTCACAGGGCTCTTCCTTTGCCATTTCAAGACCACATTCAAATACCTGTCTGATTTCAGGATTGGGATAAGGGCAGGTCGGGAAATTACCGTCAGGATTTTCCTGCTCTTTAACGATTCTTACATCCTTGATTCCGATATCAGAAAGAACACGTCTTACGGGCTTGTTACCTGTGCCGTTAAGAGGCGTATAAATAAGCTTAAGTCCGCTGTTTCTGCATTCTTCGGGACTGAGGCAGCAGCTTTCAACACATTTATAGAAGTCTTCATAAACCTCATCAGCAATATACTCAATTATGCCCTTTTCAACGCCTTCATCGAAATCCATTGTTCTGACATCAGAGAACATATCTGTTTTCTGAATAAAGCCATAGGTTTTTTCTGCAGCTTCATCTGTCATCTGGTAGCCTTCAGGGTCGTAGCACTTATAACCGTTATATTCTGCCGGATTATGACTTGCGGTTATAATAATACCGCTTTTGCACTTCAGCTTTCTTACTGCAAATGAAAGCATCGGTGTGGGTACAAGCTCTTTATAAATGTAAACCTTTATTCCGTTTGCTGCAAGAACACCTGCTGCACTTTTAGCAAAAAGGTCTGACTTTATTCTTGAATCATAAGCAATTGCAACTGAAGGATTTTCATACTCTGAAAGAAGGAAGGTTGCAAGGCCCTGTGTAGCCTGATTTACAGTATACACATTCATTCGGTTTGTGCCTGCACCTATTATACCGCGAAGTCCGGCAGTGCCGAAGGTAAGGCTCTGATAAAATCTGTCTTCAATTTCGTTCTCCTTGCCTTCAATATCATTAAGCTCATCAATAAGGTCTTTATCAAGAACAGCTTTTTCTTTCCACAAAGCGTAAAGCTTATCAATATTGTTCATATATAAACCTCCTCATATATATCACCTTTTTATTTTACATTCAAAAACCATTATTGTCAACAGAAACTAATCTTATTATATTAATTTTACACTGTTTCTATTGAATTTTTTGTAGAATAAGTATATAATTATCGGGAACTATTTTTTGAAAAGAGGTTTTTAGTATGAAGAAATCCAGAGTTGCTCTTGCAGCTTTAGGCGCAGCAGCTGCAGCGAACGCAGTTCATGCTGCTGTTTACCGTCCTAAAAAGGTTGAAATCAAGCCTGTTCCCGAAGAAAACGTTAACGTTGACAGATACCGTCAGAACCTTTCAAAGGCTATTCAGTACAAAACAATTTCATACAGAGAAACAGACAGAGTTGATTGGAATGAATTCACAAAATTCCATAAATTTCTCGACGAGGCTTATCCTCTCATCGCAAAGAATCTTGAGAAGGAAATTATCCCTCCCGCAAATCTTCTTTACCGTTGGAAGGGTACAAAAAGCGACCTTAAGCCTATCGCTCTTCTTTCACATCAGGACGTTGTTCCCGTTTCAAGCGGTACCGAAGCCGATTGGGAGCACGATGCATTCTCAGGCTACGACGACGGTGAATTCGTATGGGGCCGCGGTGCAGTTGATATGAAGAACCACCTTATTGCTGTTATGGAGTCAGTTGAAGCTCTTCTTGAAGACGGCTTCCAGCCTGAAAGAGATGTATATCTTCTTTTCGGCGACAACGAAGAGGTTGTTGCTAATGACCAGAACGGTGCGCTTGACCTTATGACAACTCTTAAAAACAGAGGCATTATGCTCGACAGCGTTCTTGATGAAGGTGGCGCTTTCATCCCCATCAATATTCCCGGTGTGCTCAACGACAAGATTCTTGCAGGCGTAGGCGTTGCTGAAAAAGGCTATGCAGATATTGAAATCGTTTGCAACGCAAAGGGCGGTCACTCATCACAGCCTCCCGTACACTCTGCTCTCGGTGAGCTTGCAGAAGCAATCAGAGCAATTGAAGCTAACCAGTTCAAGGCTGCCTTCAATGAAAACATGAAGTCTCTTATTGATTCAGTTGCAAGAGAATGTACATATCCCGTAAGACTTATTACCTGCAATGTTCCTCTTCTTCGTCCTGCACTTCTTGAGGTATGCAAGAAGATTCCCTTTGCAGCTTGTCTTGTAAGAACAACAACTGCCGTTACAATGGCTCAGGGCAGTCCTGCTGCTAACGTTCTTCCTCAGCGTGCATCTGCAACAATCAACTTCAGAGCTATGCCCGGCACAACAAAGGATGACCTTGTAGCTCACATCAGACGCGTTGTTAAAAACAAGGACCTTGAAATCAACGTTCTTAACGCTAAGGAAGCTTCAAAGTTCTCACCCACAGATTCAAGAAGCTTCAAAATTATCGAAGAGCTCTGCAAGGGTATTCTTCCCAATTCAATTGTTGCTCCCTATCTTGTAATGGGCGGTACAGACGCTTATCATTATGAGCCCATCTGTGACAATATCAACAGATTTGCTCCCTTCATTCTTGAAATCGGTCTTCTCCGCTGTGCACACGGCACAAACGAAAGACTTCCCATCGCTTGTATGAAAGACGGTCTTACCTTCTTTAAGAACTATATCAGAAGAGCAAGCGCTGAAAACTGATCAAGCTATTTATGACTTTCTGAGAGCAAACGCCTCTCAGAAAGTTTTTTTATTTATCGCAACAAAACTTTAACAAAAGAATAGTAACATTAAGCTGTACTACATAAAAGGAGGAAACCCTTATGCTGAAAATACTTGTAGTAGAAGATGACAGAGATCTGAATAAAAGTATCTGCTCTTATCTCAATCGCATCGGTTATAACACCCGTAGTGTACTCAATGCAGACCTTGCCTTTGAAACGCTTTATAACAGCAAGTTTGACATTATAATTTCCGATATTATGATGCCCGGCACAGACGGAATTGAACTGGCAAGAATCATTCGCAGACTTGACAGTGAAATTCCCATTCTCTTTATAACTGCAAGAGATGACTTTGCCACAAAACGCAAAAGCTATCAGACAGGCATAGATGACTATATGATAAAGCCTATTGATCTTGAAGAGCTTGTTCTGAGAATTGAGGCGCTTTTACGCAGAGCTAAAATTGCTTCAAACAAAGAGCTTACTGTTGGCTCACTGACAATGAGCTCCACAGAACGCACAACAAAAATCAACGGAAAGGAAATACACCTTACCGCAAGAGAGTTCAACATTCTCTATAAGCTTCTTTCCTATCCGCAAAAGACATTCACCCGTTCACAGCTAATTGAAGAATTCTGGGATGCTGACACCTCTTCAGGTCCTCGAACAGTTGACGTTTATATGGCAAAGCTGAGAGAGAAATTTTCAGAATGCGAAGATTTTGAAATAAAAACAGTGCACGGACTCGGCTACAAGGCGGTGTTCAGATGAGACGCAAAAAGAAAGATAAACGAATAAAATACAGTCTGTTTTCCTTTCACCGTTTTTTCTTCGCTTTTTGTGTTGTAGGCTTTGTTGTTACGGTAAGCTTTTTGCTGTTTCTTAATCCCTCTTGGTTTTCAGAGAATGTTTACATTCCTGATGACACAATCAAAAAACGAGCAATCAGTACCCTTCTTAACATCATCTTCCTTTGTCTTTCTTTCGCAGTAATTGACAGCATAAGAAGACGGGTTCATTTCGGAATTCCCCTTGAAAACATTCTTGATGCTACCCGCGAAATAACAAACGGCAATTTTAAGGTAAGAATTAAGCCTATGCATAAATTCATCTTTCGTAACGAGCTTGATGTAATTATGGATGACTTCAACAAAATGGCCGAGGAGCTCGAAAGCAACACCTCATTAAAAAACGATTTTATTGCGGATGTTTCTCACGAATTCAAAACTCCCCTTTCAGTTATTCAGAACTATGCAACCATGCTTCAGGAGCCCGGGCTTGATGAAGACAAACGAAAAGAGTATGCAAAAATACTTTCTGATACCTCAATGAATCTCTCTGAGCTTGTTACCAACATTCTTAAGCTTAACAAGCTTGAAAATCAGCAGATATTTCCTGAAAAGAAGCCGTATAATTTAAGCGAGCAGCTTTGTGAATGTATGCTTCTTTTTGAAAGTAAGTTTGAAAAGAAGAATCTGAATATTCAGCTTGACCTCGACGAAAACCTGATTATTAAAGCGGATTACGATTTATTGACACATGTTTGGAGCAACCTTTTTTCCAACGCAATAAAATTCAATCAGGTAAACGGAAAGATTTTTCTCAGCCTTTCAAAAGAAGGGAATTTTGCAATGGTTAAAGTAAAGGACACCGGCTGCGGAATGACGAAGGAAACCTGTGAGCATATATTTGAAAAATTCTATCAGGGCGACACCTCACGTTCAACTCAGGGCAACGGCTTAGGTCTTGCTCTTGTAAAAAGGGTAATTGATATAACATCAGGAGATATTTCAGTAAGCAGTACTGTAGGTATCGGCACAACCTTTACGGTTTTGTTGCCGTTAGAATAAAACAAAACGCAAAAAGTCACCGGAAAGCAAAATTCCGGTGACTCTATTTTATTCTGTCGCTTCGGTTTTCGGTTCAATTTCAACTCTTACCTTACCGATTCTGCGTTCTTCTACATTAAGGATTGTGAACTTCAGATTTTCAAACTGAAGCTCGTTCTTGTCTTCATTCTTAGGAAGGAAGCCTAAATTACTGATAAGGAAACCGCCGAGAGTATCGTAATCGCCCTCAGGGATAATATCGCCCACAAGCTCGTTTACCTCTTCAATATAAGCAGTTCCGTCAATTGTGAAAATGTTTTCGCCCTCTTCAACAATTTCCTCTTCCTCGTTGTCGTATTCGTCCTGAATGTTACCTACAATTGCTTCAATAAGGTCTTCAAGAGTAACAATACCTGCTGTGCCGCCGTATTCGTCAACAACAACAGCCATCTGCACACGCTTTTCTGTCATTTCATCGAAAAGGCTTCCGCAGTTTTTGCTGAAGGGTACATAATACGCATCGCGCATATAATCCTTCGGGCTGTCTTTTTCAGGGAAGTTGTCTGATGAAATATACTTGAGAAGGTCTTTTATATATACAATACCGATAATGTTGTCCTGATCCTCGTGATACACGGGAATTCTTGAATATCCGTGCTCAATTGAAAGGTCAACAACATCCTTAAGGGTGTCTGTATCCTCAACAGCGACCATATCTGTTCTGTGAGTCATAATATCGGAAACGTCAATATCGTCAAATTCGAAGATATTGTTTATCATTTCCTTCTGAAGATTTTCAATTACACCCTTTTCCTCACCCACATCAACCATCATTCTGATTTCTTCCTCGGTTACGCTTTCTTCATCAGCGTTGGGATCAAAGCCGAAAAGTCGTACAACTGCGTTAGTTGAAAGAGAAAGAATTTTTACAAAGGGTGATGTAAGCTTCTTTACAACAAGAAGCACGGGTACAACCTTGTATGCAATCTGCTCAGGCTTCTGCATTGCCATTCTCTTCGGTGCAAGCTCACCGAGTACAAGTGAGAAATAAGACATAATTACAGTAATAAGTACAACGGAAACACCGCCGATTACAGTAGCAGGTGCTGTTGGGAATTTTGCCATTACAGCATCTGTGAGCATATCAGCAAAGGTTGTTGACGCACTTGCAGAAGTAAGAAAGCCTGCAAGGGTTACACCAATCTGAATTGTAGAAAGGAAGTTACTGGGATTTTCAGTAAGCTTCATAATCTGCTTTGCTTTTTTGTTGCCTTCCTCTGCCATCTTCTCAACCATATTGTCGTTAAGAGAAATGATTGCAATTTCGCTCATTGCAAAAAAGGCATTGACTAAAATAAGTACGAACAGTAAAACAATTTGAAAGATAATACTTCCAGGGTCATCCATCTCGGATATTGCTCCTTTCGGGTTTAAAGTTAATGTATTGTAAACTACAACTTGAGATTATACTACATTTCCGTTAAAAGGTCAATGTTTTATATAAATTAATTAAGATTTAAAGTATCCGGTCTATTATTTATTGACAAAGCTTTCTTATAATTATAAAATTATACTTATGAAACTTAAGTGAGGTATAAAAGATGAAAATTACCTTTATTGCAGATTTACATCACTATTCAGAAGCCCTCGGCACAAGCGGCAGAGCTTATGAGCTGAGAAGCGGTTCAGACCAGAAGTGTCTTGCTGAAACAGGTGCGATAATTGATTCAGCCTTTACAAAAATAGGAGACAGCGATACTGAGTCCGTTGTTATTCTCGGTGACATTACAAACAACGGAGAAATTGTATCCCACGAGGAAATCCGAGAAAAGCTATACAATCTCAAAAAGAAAAAGCCTGTTTATGTAATCACCGCTACCCACGACTGGTGCTGTGATAAAAATCCCCGTCGCTTTGAAGGCACTTCAACCTTTCACGATGTTCCTGTAATGAAAGCAGAAAATCTGCGTGATTTCTATAAGGACTTCGGCCCTTCAGAGGCTGTCAGTGAGTTTTTCACTCACCTTGGAACAAGCACATATACTGTTGATATCGGTGATAAGGTACGCCTTTTCTGTTTCAACGACGACCAGAATGGCAAGGGTAAATCCGGCTACAAGGAAGACCACCTTCAATGGATAGAGAAGGAAATAAAAAAAGCTCGAAAAGACGGTAAAATTGTTCTCGGTGCATCTCATCATCTTGTTATGTCACACATTCATCCTATGCTCGCCCGAGGAGGCACCTGCATAGGCGACAAGGAAAAGGTAGCCTCTCGCTTTGCTGATGCAGGATTGCACTACACTTTTGCAGGACACTCACATATTCAGCACATAAACTCATTCACCTCTGAAAAAGGTAATACAATTTATGAGGTAAATGTGGGCTCTCTTGTAGGTTATCCTTCCCCTATCATAAATGTTGAAATTACTGACGACAAAATACATATTGAAACTCAGCACCCTGATGAATTCACCTACAAGGGTATTTCTTACGACACCCTCAGCTATACCAGAAAGCACTCACTTATGCTTGTAGATAACCTTTTTTCAGCCGCACAAAAAGGCAAGGACGAATTCTGCGACCGTCTTACGGCGCTTGGCATCCCTCAGGACAAGGCTTCTATTCTCTACATTATTGCTCATCCTATGCTTAAATATGTGAGCAATTGTACAGTTGGCGAAGGATATAAAAAGCTGAAGCTTTTCGGTATGGGAAGACTTTTTGAAAAGAGCCTTATCGAAGAATTCAAGCACAAAAACGTTATGGACTTTGCTTATGAAATTTTTCTTTCAGCCCTTGACGGAAGCACCGTAAGGCACCCCAAAGGAAGCTCATATTACAGAATTGTTATGAGCTTTATGGCAATACCTCTTAAAATCAAGGATATTGACCTTACAAGAGGTCTTTACGGCGTAGTTGAAAGTATTCTCACCGGAAGCAAGTGGGATATAAACAACTGCGATTTGCCTAATCTCTATAATTAAAAATGCACTTTACCATAAGGTAAGGGGCGACGACTGACCTGATTTCTTTTGAGAAATCAGGTCAACTAAGCAAAGGCTGAGCTTTGAAGCTCAGCCTTTGCTTAGTAACGGAAAGAAAATTCCATTTTCTTTCCGTTGTCGTCGCCCCCCGTTTCAGGTTTGCAGTACATAAAAAGCCACAGGAAGCTTTCTTCCTGTGGCACAATTTTTTAGCCGTTAAGAATTTCAAAAATATTCTTGTTAGCCTTGTAAATTTCTTTGTAAGCCTTGAAGTTCTTATCGTAAACCGCCTTGTTTGCAGGGTTGGGCTTGAAGATTTTGTCAACCTTAATGAGCTTGCCTGCATCGTCAATGCTGTCGATAACACCGAGACCTACTGCAATTACAACTGCAGCACCTACAGCACCTACATTCTGAGGACTGGGTACTGTTTCAACTGTTCTGCCTGTGCAGTCAGCAAGAATCTGGCTTGTTGAATCTGAAAGAGCGCCGCCGCCTACAAAACGGATAATCTGTGAGGTCTCTGTCTTCTTTTCAATTGTTTCAAGGAACCAACGAAGGTGCATACAAACGCCTTCTGCAACAGCTCTGATAAGCTCGCTCTTACCTGTTTCAAGGCTGATATTGAAGAACATAGCTCTTGCGTTGGGGTCTTCAAAGGGGCAACGGTTACCGTGAAGCCAGGGAGTGAAAATTACACCGTTTGAGCCTGCGGGAACCTGCTCTGTAACAGCTGACATATACTGATAAAGGCTGGTGTACTGACTTTCCATATCCTCGGCAACATCAGTCTTATTAAGATAAATGCCGATTTCGTCAAGAGCAAGGTGATCCTTAACCCATTCAAGGCACTTGCCTGCAGTTTCAAGCTCTGCAAAGTAGTTATAGTAGCCGGGACGTGCACCAACTGTAGCAGCAATCATAGCGCTTGTATCAGCAAGGCTCTTGTCAACAACAGTTGAAACCCAACCTGATGTACCAACGTAAACGTGAGTATCACGAAGACCTACTGAGCCTGCGCCAACACCGATAAGTGAAGCGTCACCGCCGCCACCGAATACCATTGTTCCGGCTTTAAGGCCAAGCTCTGCAGCAGCCTTTTCTGTAAGTCCGCCAACCTTGTCTGTGCTCTTGATAATATTTGCAAGGTGGTTCATATCAACACCGAACATCTTGCACATTTCGGGGCTCCAGCACTTTTTCTTGATATCATAGATAAGTGTTGCAAAAGCTGAGTCCTCTGTCATAATGAACTCGCCTGTCATTCTTGCAATAAGTGACTCCTTAACGTCGAGCCATTTATGTACATGTCTGAAGTTTTCAGGTTCGTTACCCTTAACCCAGAGATATTTGTAAACGGGATCCTTAACGCTGAGTGAAGCAGCACCGGTAATCATAAGTGACTTGAGCACCTTAACGGCATTACCACCTGCAACCTGAACACCGTGAGCCATATACTCCTTAAGCTCTTTTCTTGCTCTCTGGTCCATATAGCTCATAGCTCTTCTTACGGGCATACCGTCTTTATCAACAAGTACAAGGCCCTGCATCTGTGAGCAGAATGAGATACCGTCGATTACATCAGGGCTTACCTTAGCTTCATCAATAACCTTTTTAGTTGTGCTTATCATTGCACCCCACCATTCGTCAGGGTCCTGTTCTGCGCCACCGTCAGGGAACACATAAAGCTCATATCCCTGGCTTGCAGCTCCGATAAGCTTAATTTCCTTTTCAATTTCAAACAGACAGGTTTTAACACCTGTTGTTCCGATGTCATAAGCAAGTGCGTATTTCCTCATAGTTTTCTTCCT
>JAFOXT010000136.1 GCA_017425745.1 Clostridia bacterium
AATCTGTATTATCTCTTCAAGAAAAACCGCACTGCAAAAGACCTTGCAGATATTTATTTTAAAACAGTAGGCGGCAATGCAACCCTTCTTCTTAATGTTCCGCCTAACAGAGACGGCCTTATCGATAAAAGAGAAATCAGAACTCTTAAAAAATTTAAGGAAATGATTAATGCACCTTTTGTAAGTGAGATTACTGATTTCGCCTTGTCTGTTGTTGATGAAAACACAGAAGAAAGGGCAGTGTCAGACAAAGAAAGCTGTTCATTCGGCGATAATGAATATATCCTTAAAGCAGCTTTCAGTAAAGAAGAAGAAGTTTCTACCCTTGTTTTAAGAGAAGACCTTCGCTTCAGCCAGAGAATAGAAAGCTTTGAAATTTACGCAAAACTGAACGGAGAATATAAAAAGATCGGAAACGGAACAGTTATCGGCTCAAAGAAAATTCTCTTTTTAAAGGAAAAAGTAAAAACAAGCGAGCTTCTTATTGCTGTTACGGGTACAAGAGAAAACCCTGTAATAAGGGATATAGCATTTTTTAACTGACTAAAAGGACTGTAAAAAACGAGTTTTTACAGTCCTTTTTTCTGACTTTTTTCTTACTTTTTTGCTATAATTATTGACTGATTTGGGTGTGTTTGTTATACTTGGAAAGGTATAAATAAGGAGGCAACGGAAGTGAAAAAGTTTTTATGTATTATGCTTGCTGTGGTGTTTCTTTTCCTTTGCGGATGCACTGTAACAGAAAATAAAAACGCAGTTTTATCACCTGCAATGAAAGAATACCTCTTATCGATTGATAATTTTGAAGTGCCTGTCAGACAGTACGGAGAGGAAAGAAGTCATCTTCTTTTCGGTGAAAAACTTGTTGTCGGAGTGTTTTATCCTGAGGTAAATATTGCAGAGATGGATAGTAAAATTGAAAGATGGGTAGACGAAACAGTTTCTTATTATCAGAATGAAGTTTCAAACTATAAAGAAAAAGAAGATGCTGTATCTTCTGAACTGACAGTAAGCTATGAAAGCTTTCTGTCTGGAGAAAAGATCGTGTCTGTTAAAATGACAGGCTTCTTTGATTCTCCCTATCTTGCCCATCCTGTTGAGATTATAGAAACCTTTATCGGTAATACACAGGAGAATAAGCTTATTGAGCCTGACGATTTGTTTGAGTTGGGCGGAAAAGAGAAGATGAAGGCTTTGCTTACCGAAAAGGTGCAAATAGAAAAAGATTGGTTGGACGATAAGATTCTTGATAAATGTATCGTTACTGAAAACGGTATAGAAATAATTCTTCCGCGTGGACAGTATCAGCCAATGTCGGACGGAACAAAAACAGTACATTTCAGTTACGAGGAGCTTGAATCCATTATTGCTAAGGATTTGTTCAATAAAGCAAAAGAAGACAGTGACGATGACGTCAAAGAAAGTCAGGATAAGGATGAAAACGAAAAGATAACAGAACCTGACAAAATTGAATTTGACAAAACAAAGCCTATGGTGGCACTTACTTTTGATGACGGACCAAGTGCTCATACCGACAGACTGCTTGATATTTTTGCAAAACACTCAGGACGAGGAACATTCTTCGTTGTAGGCAATATAATAGACAACAGAAAGGAAACTGTAAAAAGAATCGTTTCAGACGGTCACGAGATTGCAAGTCACAGTTGGAATCACAGACAGCTTACAAATCTTTCAGATCAAGATATTAAAGATCAGATTATGAGTACAAGGGCAAAAATTTATGAGCTTACAGGTTATGATGCAAAGCTTATGCGACCGCCGTACGGTGCTTTTAATGACAGTGTGAAAGCAGTTGCAAAAAGTGTGGATGTTTCCCTGATTAACTGGTCTGTGGATACCCTTGATTGGAAATACAGAGATGCAAATACTGTTTATAACACAATAATGGAGAAGGCTTATGACGGTGCAATCATTCTCTGTCACGATCTTCACAAAACAACTGTAGATGCAATGGAAAAAGTGATTCCTGCCTTAATTGAAAAAGGCTATCAGCTTGTGACGGTAAGTGAGCTTCTTGAAGCAAAAGGAAAAACTGTAGAAGCGGGAAAAGTGTATTTCAACGGTTAAATAAAGCAAGAAGTTGTATTATTTGTGCAGCTCCTTTTAATTTGAGGATAAACTTTTTCATTTATCTTTTCAAACCTTGATTTTTATGAAATTTATGGTATAATAGCAAGAGTATCTAATTATAAGGGGGACTATCATGAAACGTACAGAAATTTCAAAACTTTATGAATGCGCTGAGAAATATGCTGACAGTATCGTAACAGTATGCGGTTGGATCAGAACAAACAGAGACTCAAAGGTTCTCGGCTTTATGGAGCTTAACGACGGTAGCTGCTTCAAGGGCGTTCAGGTTGTATTTGAAAAAGATAAAATTGACAACTTCCAGGAGGTTGCAAAATATAATGTCGGTGCTGCAGTAATTGTTGAGGGTAACCTTATTCTTACTCCCGAAGCAAAGCAGCCCTTCGAAATCAACGCTACAAAGGTAACTCTTGAAGGTGCATCAGCGCCCGAATATCCTCTTCAGAAGAAGAGACATTCACTTGAATACCTCAGAACAATTGCACATCTTCGTCCCCGTACCAATATATATTCAGCTTCCTTCAGAGTTCGCTCTGTTGCAGCTCAGGCTATTCACCGTTTCTTTGAAAGCGAAGGCTTTATATATGCTCACACACCGCTTATTTCCTGCAGTGACTGTGAGGGTGCAGGCGAAATGTTCAGAGTAACAACTCTTGATATGGAAAATCCACCCAGAACCGAAGACGGCGAAATTGACTACTCAGAGGATTTCTTCGGAAAGAGTGCTTTCCTTACCGTTTCAGGTCAGCTTCAGGGTGAAATTATGGCTCAGGCCTTCGGTAAGATTTACACCTTCGGTCCCACATTCAGAGCCGAAAAATCATACACTCAGCGTCACGCTGCAGAGTTCTGGATGATTGAGCCTGAAATCGCTTTCGCAGACCTTAACGACGATATGAACCTTGCTGAAAGAATGATTAAGTTTGTAATCAACTACGTTCTTGAACACTGCAAGCAGGATATCGAATTCCTTAATCAGTTTGTTGATAAGGAGCTTATTGAAAGACTTACTACTGTTGCAAATTCAGATTTCGGCAGAGTAACATATACAGACGCAATCAAGATGCTTGAAGAGCACAACGATGAATTCGAATATAAAGTATTCTGGGGCTGTGACCTTCAGACAGAGCATGAACGCTTCCTTACAGAAAAGATTTTCAGAAAGCCTGTTTTCGTAACAGACTATCCCAAGGAAATCAAAGCTTTCTATATGCGTCTTAATGACGACGGCAAGACTGTTGCAGCTTGTGACTGTCTTGTAATGGGTATCGGTGAAATCATCGGTGGCTCACAGAGAGAAGAAAGATATGATGTTCTTCTTGAAAGAATCAAGGAGCTCGGACTTAAGGAAGAGGACTACTGGTGGTATCTTGACCTTAGAAAGTACGGCGGAACAAAGCACGCAGGCTTCGGTCTCGGCTTTGAAAGACTCGTTATGTACCTTACCGGTATTTCAAACATCCGTGACGTTCTTCCGTTCCCGAGAACAACAGGTTCAGCAGATTTCTAAAATAATCAGAGTAATGGGACACGGCTTGCCGTGTCCATCTGTAAATACAGCATTTTCACCATTCGGAGGTAATACAATGAAAGAATATTCATCATACACAAAAGCCGAGCTTATGACTCTTAAGTCACAGCTTGAAGAAGAATATCAGGCATTCAAGGCACAGGGTCTTAAGCTTGATATGTCAAGAGGTAAGCCCGGTGCAGATCAGCTTGCAGTTTCAAACGGTCTTCTTGATGCAATTACATCAAAGGATTGGGAAGACAATGCGGCAGGCGGCAGCCTTGAATACAGAAACTACGGTATACTTACAGGTATCAGAGAATGTAAAGCAATTTTTGCCGATCTTCTCAATGTTCCCGCTGAAAACGTAATTGTATGCGGTAACTCAAGCCTTAATATGATGTTCGACTACATCACACAGTGTATGCTTACAGGCTCAGGTGCAGAGCCCTGGAAGGATCAGGGCGAAATCAAATTCCTTTGCCCCTGTCCCGGTTACGACAGACACTTTGCAATTGCTGAATACTACGGAATTAAGCTTATTCCCGTTAAGATGAACGACGACGGCCCTGATATGAATGCCGTTGAAGAAATGATCAAGGACGAAAAGGTTAAGGGTATGTTCTGTGTACCTAAGTATTCAAATCCTACAGGTGCAACTTATTCACACGAGGTTGTTGACAGAATTGCAAAGATGAAGCCCGCTGCAAAGGACTTCAGAATTATCTGGGATAACGCATACATCATTCACGACCTTGAAGATACAACAGACGAGCTTGAAAATATCTTTGATGTACTCAAGAAGTACGGCAACGAGGATATGGTAATTGAATTTACTTCAACCTCAAAAATCAGCTTCCCAGGTGCAGGTGTTGCTGCTCTTGCTGCTTCAGAAAACAACATCAAAATGATTACAAGCCGTATGACAATTCAGACAATCGGCTACGATAAGCTCAATCAGTACAGACACGTTAAATTCTATAAGGACGTTGCAGGAATCAAGAGAGTAATGAAGCTTCATAAGTCAATTCTTGCTCCCAAGTTCAAGGCAGTAATCAACGAGTTTGACGGCAGTCTTAAGGGTCTTGGCATTGCAAAATGGACAAAGCCCAACGGCGGTTACTTCATCAGCCTTGACGTGCTTTCAGGCACAGCTAAGAGAGTAGGCGAGCTTTGCAAGGAAGCAGGCGTAACTCTTACAACAGTTGGTGCAACCTTCCCGTACGGTATTGACCCCGAGGACAAGAATATCAGAATTGCGCCCTCATTCCCGCCTGTTGACGAGCTTATGACAGCAACAAAGCTTCTTTGCATCTGCGTTAAGCTTGCAGCAGTTGAAAAGCTTTTAAGTGAATAAAAACTAACATCATTCTGAACGAAGTGAAGAGGCTTTATCTCTTTGCTTCTTCAGAATGTTTTTTATTAAAATTTATTAATATCATATTGCTTTCACATTCTGAATATAGTATGATATACTAAGTAAGGAAGTATGTTCCTTTATATAGCAAAAAGGGGGTTGAAACAGTGAAAAACAGAAGAATTTCCGGCGCAATTACAGTGTTTTTCTTTATGGTTATTATGCTTGCTTTTTCTGCTTTCGGTGCTGATGAGGTCTATACCTATAAGGATTATTCCTATATTGTAAGGGACAACGATACGGTGCAGATTATTAAATATGACGGCAATAACAAAAGCGTAAATGTACCTTCAAAAATTGACGGAAAGCCCGTTACTGTTATCGGGTCACATGCTTTCAGCGGTTGTATCAATCTCCAGAATCTTACTATACCGGGCTCTGTCCGTGACCTTCACGAGTGTGCGGTTTCATACTGTCCTAAGCTGAAAAGTCTTGTAATTAAAGACGGTAACCTTAAAAATCTTGATTATATGGACATCTATTCCTGCAGAAGTCTTAAAACGCTTTCACTTCCGAAAAATCTTCAATATTTTATCTCTCTTTATGAGTGTGATGAAATTGAAGCTGTAACAGTAAGCAGTAAAAATGCTGATTATAAAAGCTACAACGGTGTGGTTTATTCAAAGAATCTAAAAACTCTTGTTTATTATCCGCCGGGTAAAAAAGATACATATTTTATTGTACCCTCAAGTGTAACTGAAATTGAACGCTTAGCTTTTAATAAGGCTAAAAATCTCAAAGGTGTTTATGTGCCGAAAACCGTAAAGGAAATAGGGGAAACAGCCTTTGGATATACAAGTGTTGTAATTTACTATGAAGGTTCAAAAACTCCCGATGCTCTTGAGCCCGCTTTTTATCCGTGGGAGGTGGTTTACAACGCATCTGCACTTGACGTGCCGGTTGTGAAAGTAAGTAAAACGGCTTCAACGGTGACACTTAAATGGAACAAGGTGAACGGTGCAACGGGCTACAGAGTTTACATTTATAACAAAGATAGCAAGAGCTATGAAAGTCTTGCTACAGTAAGTAAGCTCAATTATAAGATAAGCGGTCTTAATCCTAATACATCTTATAAATTTGCTGTAAGAGCCTATGCAAAAACTGTTTCGGGAAATGTATGGGCTGATGAGTATGAGAAAATTACAGTAAGAACACTTTTAGCTGCTCCGAGTATTTATGTTACTGCTGACAAGGATAGTGTGGAACTCAGCTGGTCAAAGGTGCAGGGCGCTACAGGCTATGTGGTTTACTATTGCTCAAGCAAAAACGGAACCTATAAAAAGCTTGCTACCGTAAAAAGCACAAGCTACACAAGCGAAAAAATTAACGAGGACGATAGCTACTACTTCAAGGTGAGAGCTTATACAAAGGTTTCAGGCTCAAATGTTTACGGGGACTATTCTGTAGCCAAAGGTATATAGGAAATTAATAATTTTAAGGCGTTAAGTATTGACTTAGCGCCTTTGTTGTGTTAAAATCTATAAGATATGTTTCGGTGAACGGAAGGAGTAGGTCTTTAGCCTTTCAGAGAGAAGACGGTTGGTGCAAGTCTTTAAGTGCGAGGGATTGAAGGTAGTCCGCGAGAATCGGGAAGAACAGCAAAAGCTTATTAGACCCCGACGTATGGCTGCGTTAAGGCTTTTGAGTGCGGAGATTATTCTCTGAATTCAGGTGGTACCACGGAAATTTCCGTCCTGATTAATCGGGACGGTTTTTATTTTTTGTAAATTAAACTATTTATTATAGGAGTGATAAAAATGGCTAAAGAACTTGCAAAGCAGTACGATCCGAAGGACGTTGAAGACCGTATTTACAAGTCATGGCTTGACGGAAAGTATTTCCACGCTGAATGCGACAGCGAAAAGAAACCTTACACAATTGTAATACCCCCACCAAACATCACAGGTCAGCTTCATATGGGTCACGCCCTTGACAATAC
>JAFOXT010000137.1 GCA_017425745.1 Clostridia bacterium
ACAAAGAAAAACCCCATTGAGGTTTACGGTTCAATGATTAAGGGCGCCTTCGGTTCTGAGCTCAGAATCTGGAGTCTTGTGCAGAATATCGCTGTTCTTCTGTGTATCTCACTTGCAGTTACACCTGCTTTTAAAATGAAGTTCTGGAACTGCGGTGCAGAAGGTCAGGTGCTTATCGGCGGTCTTGCTACAATATCGGTAATGATGTTCCTTGGCGATACGCTTCCGTATCCTGCACTTATTGTTGTAATGATTCTTGCTTCGGTTCTTGCGGGTATTATATGGGCTGTTGTTCCCGCCTTTTTCAAGGCTATGTGGAACACAAACGAAACCCTCTTTACTCTTATGATGAACTACGTTGCAATTCAGCTTGTGGCATATTTCCTCAAGTATTTTGTAAAAAGCGGTTCGGGTATTCTTTCACCTATGCCTGAATTCGGTCTTCCCGTTATCGGTGAATACCCCTATCTTCTCAACATAATTATAGTTGCAGTTCTTACTGTGCTTGTTTATATCTATCTTAAAAAGACAAAGCACGGCTATGAAATTTCCGTTGTAGGTGAAAGTGAAAACACTGCAAAATATATCGGTATCAATGTTAAGAAGGTAATTATCAGAACACTTATTGTTTCAGGTGCTCTTTGCGGTATTGCAGGTCTTATTCTTGTGGGCGGAACAAACCACACAATCAGCACCACAACAGCAGGCGGCAGAGGCTTTACGGCAATTATGGTTTCCTGGCTTGCAAAGTTTAATCCTATTTATATGATTCTTACCTCTTTCCTTATTGTATTTCTGGAAAAGGGTGCAGGTCAGGTTTCAACAGACTTCCGTCTTCCTCTTGCAATTTCAGATATCGTAACAGGTATCATTCTTTTCTTCATTATCGGTTGCGAATTCTTCCTCAACTATAAAATCCTTGTTTCAAAAAACGGAAAGGAGAATGACTGATGTTAGCTTTTCTTGTAAGTTCAATCAGACTTGGTATGACCTTCCTTTTCGGTTCAACCGGTGAAACAATTACAGAAAAATCCGGCCACCTTAACCTTGGTATTCCCGGTGTAATGTGCGTAGGTGCTTCCTGTGGCTGCTATGCAGAATATCTTTATCTCACAGCGGCAAAGGCAAACGCAAATGCTTTTCTTGCAATTCTTATTCCCGTTATTGCAACCCTTCTCGGCGGTGCACTTATGGGACTTCTCTTCAGCTTTATCACCGTAACACTGAGAGCGAATCAGAACGTAACAGGTCTTGCTCTTACAACCTTCGGTGTAGGCGTGTCAGACTTTATGATTGCAAGAACAGGTGCAATTTACTCAAGAGGCAGCCGTTATTTCACAATGTCACTTCCCTTTGCTGATGACCTCGGCTGGTTTGGTGAGCTTTTCCTCTCACACGGTATTCTTATTTATCTTGCAATTGTAATCGCTCTTGTTTCAGCATTTGTGCTCAATAAAACAAGAATCGGTCTTAACCTGAGAGCAGTTGGTGAAAATCCTGCAACAGCTGACGCAGCAGGCATCAACGTTTCAAGATACAGATATGCTTCAACCTGTATCGGTTGTGCAATTGCAGGTCTTGGCGGTCTTTCATTCATTATGGACTACCTTAACGGTAACTGGGAATACTGTATTGACGCTATCGGTTGGCTCACAATTGCCCTTGTAATTTTCACCGTATGGAAGCCCGATTTTGCAATTATCGGTTCAATTATCTTCGGTGCACTTTACATCGCAAGCAGTTATATCACAGGTGTAAGCTTTGCAAACAAAGAGATTTTCAAAATGCTTCCCTATGTGGTAACAATTGTTGTTCTTATCTTTACAAGCATAAGAAACAAAAAAGAAAATCAGCCTCCCGAAAGTCTTGGACTTTCATATTTCAGAGAGGACAGATAAAAAAATCACACGAAGTGTTTGCACTTCGTGTGATTTTTTAGCTAATTAGCATTTTGCAGGCTAAATAGAATTTCAACCGGTTGATATACATTTTACAACAAAAAAATACAGACCCTGAAACCAAGGTCTGAGTTTATTCCGGTTTATATTCTGCAATATCACTGAGGTCACAGTTTAAAATTTCGCAAAGAGAATTCAGGGTGTAGGCATTTACATTGCCGTTTTTTCTGAGTCGGTCAAGCTGACCTGTACTGAAGCCGTAATCCTTTATCAGCTTATATTGGCTTATACCTTTTTCTTTCATGGTTTCCCACAGCTTATCGTAAATAATCATACAAACCACCTGTACATATTTTTGAAACAGTATGTGCAGTCTTGTCTCTATAATTATTATAAAATGTTGCCAATTGCTTGACAATTGCCCATAAACGGGCTATAATTCAGATATATTCACTTTTGAAATTTTCACACCTTATAATAAAAAGTTCACCGTATCTGCTTTTTTTGATACGGTGAACTTTTGTTGCTTATTAAAGAAGTATTGCTCCGTGGTCGCTGCAATACTTTGTGGTTTCTTCATCCCAGTACGATGACTGAACCTCGCCAATGTGCGCTTTTCTCAGGAAGAACATACACATTCTTGACTGACCGATGCCGCCGCCCACAGTGTAGGGAAGCTCACCGTTTAAAAGTGCCTTGTGGAAGGGAAGATTCTTTCTATCTTCACATCCGCTTTCCTTAAGCTGCTTTTCAAGAGTTTCTTCGTCAACTCTGATACCCATTGATGAAAGCTCAAGAGCAATATCAAGAAGGGGATAGTACACGATAATATCGCCGTTGAGTGACCAGTCGTCATAGTCGGGAGCTCTGCCGTCGTGAGGCATACCGTCAGAAAGCTTGCCGCCAATCTGCATAAGGAAAATTGCGCCGTATTCCTTAACAGCAGCATACTCTCTTTCTTTTCTTGAAAGGTCGGGATACTTTTCTTCAAGCTCCTTTGAGGTGATGAATGTAATTTTTTCGGGAAGAAGGCTTCCGATAAAATTGTATTCCTTTGTTATGTAGTACTCTGTATGACGAAGAGCAGAATAAATAAGCTTTACTGTCTTCTTAAGAGTCTTTTCGTTTCTGTCTTCCTTGCTGATGATTTTTTCCCAGTCCCACTGGTCAACAAAAATTGAGTGAATGTTGTCGGTGTCTTCGTCGCGTCTGATAGCGTTCATATCAGTGTAAAGACCCTCGCCGCATTCGAAGCCGTAATTCTTGAGAGCAAATCTCTTCCACTTGGCAAGTGAGTGAACAATTTCAAAATTCTTACCGCTGAAAACATCAAAGGAAACGGGTCTTTCCTTACCGCTGAGGTTATCGTTAAGACCGTTTTCTGAATCTACAAAAAGAGGAGCTGAAACTCTGGTAAGATTAAGCTCAATTGCAAGGTCTCTTTCGAAAAAGTCCTTTACCTTTTTTATGGCAAGTTCTGTTTCTCTTAAATTAAGGTGAGATACATATCCTTCAGGGATATAAGCAGCCATACAAAACCCTCCTTATTGGGTGTTAAAAAAATTCATACAAAAGAAATTATATCAAATCAGACGTGATATTGTCAATACAATATCTCAGAAAGATTTTAAATGCTGAAAAAGATTGCAGTTCAGCTCATAAAATTGTGCGTTTTTATTGAAAAAATAACAGATAGTTGATATAATTAAAAATAATACAAAAAAAGGAGAAACAAAATGGATAATATAGAACTTATCAAAGAACAAATTTGTGATGTGTGCCATAAAATGTGGCAGCTTGGCTGGGTTGCAGCTAACGACGGTAATGTCAGCGCAAGACTTCCTGACGGCAGAGTTATTGCAACTCCCACAGGCATCAGCAAATCATTCATCACACCTGAAAAGCTTGTAATTCTTGACAGAGAGGGCAACATTCTTGAAGCAGAGGAAGGCTACAGACCTTCAAGTGAAATCAAGATGCACCTTCGCTGCTACGACAAGAGAGAGGACGTATTCAGCGTAATTCACGCTCATCCTCCCGGAGCTACAGGCTTTGCTGTTGCTCACAAGGCTATGGATATGTACAATATGATTGAAGACGTAGCTGTAATCGGCTCAGTGCCTCTTACACCCTACGGCACACCTTCAACCTCAGAGGTGCCCGATTCAATTGAGCCTTACCTTGAAGAGCATGATGTAATGCTTCTTGAAAACCACGGTGCTCTTGCTGTGGGCAGTGATGTAATCACAGCCTTCTACAGAATGGAAAGCCTTGAGCTCTGGGCAAAAATTACAATCAATGCTGTAATTCTCGGCGGCAGCCACGATATCAGCCGTGACAACATTCAGAAGCTTATTGACCTTCGCGGTTACTACAGAGTAACAGGCCGTCATCCCGGCTACAAGGTTTTCAATCCCGATGATGAAATTCTTCATAAAAAGGACTGAGAGGTGAACTTATGCTTAAAGGAATATCTCCCGTAATTTCACCCGACCTTCTCAAGGCTCTTGCAGAAATGGGTCACGGTGATGAGCTTGTTATTGCTGACGGTAACTTTCCCTGCCACAGTGTAGGTAAAAACTCAATTGTAATCCGTGCAGACGGACACGGTGTACCCGAAATTCTTGACGCAGTTTTAAATCTTATTCCTCTTGATACATACACAGAAAAGCCCGTTGCGCTTATGGAGGTTGTAAAGGGTGATACCTGCGGCACTCCTGAAATCTGGAGCACATACGAGGAAATTCTTAATAAGTACGAGCCCGCTCACCACGAAATTGATTACACAGAGCGCTTTGCTTTTTATGAAAGAGCAAAGGATGCTTACCTTATAATCGCAACAGGTGAAAAGGCAATTTATGCCAACATTCTTCTTAAAAAGGGTGTGGTAAAATGAAAAAAGTTTTAGCTTTTGACTTCGGTGCCTCAACAGGCAGAGCGATTAAGGCTTACTTCGACGGCAAAGAGATAAAGTACGAGGAAATCCACCGCTTTGAAAACACACCGAAAATCGTTGACGGCCACGTGTGTCACGATGTTGATATGATTTTCTCTGAAATCAAAGAGGCTATAGACAAGGCAGGGGAGATTGACTCAATTGCCTTTGACACCTGGGGTGTTGACTATGCGCTTCTTGATAAGGAGGGTAAGATAATCCACGAGCCCTTCCACTATCGTGATGAAAGAACAAAGGATGCTTTGGAGAAAGCCTTCAGCAAAATGAGTGCAGATGAAATCTATGCCGAAACAGGCAATCAGATTATGAACATCAACACTCTTTTCCAGCTCCTCAGTGATGAAAATCTTGAAAAGGCAGATAAGCTTCTCTTTATGCCTGACCTTTTCTCTTACCTTCTTACAGGCGAAAAGGTGTGCGAAATTTCAATTGCCTCAACCTCACAGATGCTTGACCTTGAAAACAAAAAGTGGAGCAGTAAGGTGCTTGATTGCTTCGGTATAAACGAAGAGCTTTTTCCGAAGCTTGTTAACAGTGCTACTGTGATGGGTACATATAAAGGCATTCCCGTAATCAGCGTTGCAGGTCACGATACTCAGTGCGCTGTTGCAGCAATGCCTACAGAAAGCGAAAACGCAGCCTTTCTTTCCTGCGGTACATGGTCACTTATCGGTTGTGAGCTTGATTCTCCCGTAATGACAAAGGAAAGTAATGCTCTTGAGCTTTCAAACGAAATGGGTGCTAACAGAAAGGTTAACTTTCTCAAGAATATCAGCGGTCTCTGGCTTATTCAGGAAACCCGTCGCGACCTTGAAAAAACCGACAGAAAGTATTCCTATAACGAGCTTGAAATGCTTGCAAGAGACAGCGAAAAATTCCGCAGCTTTATTGATCCCGATGCACCGGAGCTTTCAGCTCACGGCAATCTTCCCGACAAAATCAGAGATTACTGCCGTAAGACAAATCAGCCCGTGCCCGAAACAGTGGGTCAGGTTGTAAGATGCATCTATGAAAGTCTTGCTCTCAAATACAGACTTGCACTTGAACAGATAAGAGAGTGCACAGGCAAAAGCTTTGATGTTCTTCACCTTATGGGTGGTGGAACAAATGACGGCTTCCTTTGTGAGCTCGCTTCAGAAAGCCTTGGAATAAATGTTGTTGCAGGACCTGTTGAAGCTACTGCTCTCGGCAATATTGTGCTTCAGCTTATTGCTCTTGGCGAAATAGAAAGCGTAAGCGAAGGCAGAAAGATAATTGCTGAAACCGAAAAAGTAAAAACCTTCAGAGGTGAGCATACCACCGATTGGGATGAAGCCTTTGAAAGATTTTGTGAAATTATAAAAAAATCAACATAAAGGAGAAAATACTATGTTATATCCAAGAATAGGTATCAGACCTGTAATTGACGGCCGTTGGGGCGGCGTAAGAGAAAGCCTTGAAGCTCAGACAATGGGCATGGCTGAAGCAGCTGCAAAGCTTATTTCAGAAAATCTCAGATATCCCGACGGTACACCCGTACAGTGTGTAATTTCAGAAACAACAATCGGCGGCGGCGCAGAAGCTGCAAAGTGTGAAGATCAGTTCTCAAAGGAGAATGTTGTTGCAACTCTTTCAGTAACTCCCTGCTGGTGCTACGGCTCAGAAACCTTTGATATGAATCCCAACACAATCAAGGCTGTATGGGGCTTCAACGGCACAGAAAGACCCGGTGCAGTTTATCTTGCAGCAGTTATGGCTGCTTATGCACAGAAGGGCCTTCCCGCATTCTCAATTTACGGCAAAGATGTTCAGGATATGGGCGACAAAACTATTCCCGAGGATGTTGCAGAGAAGATTCTTCGCTTTGCAAGAGCTTCAATTGCAGTGGGCTGGATGAAGAACAAGGCTTATGTAAACCTTGGCGGTATTTCAATGGGTATTGCAGGCAGCTACTGTGACGCTTCAATGTTCCAGAAATATTTCGGCATCCGTGCTGAATGGGTTGATATGAGTGACATTATCAGAAGAATCACTCTTGAAATTTACGATAAAGACGAATATGAAAAGGCACTCGCTTGGATCAAGGCTAACTGCAAGGAAGGCTTTGACGTAAACGCAGGTAAGGACCTTCCCGAAATTATCAGAAAATCAAAGGTTGTTCCCGCTGACAAGGACTGGGAATTCATCGCGAAGTTCTCAATTATCGTAAGAGATATTCTCTACGGTAACAAGAAGCTTGATGAGCTCGGCTGGCACGAAGAAGCTCTCGGTAAGAACGCTGTTGCAGGCGGCTTCCAGGGACAGAGAAACTGGACAGACTGGCTTCCCAACGCTGACTTTACAGAAGCAATTATGGCTTCAACATTTGACTGGAACGGCCCCAAGGCTCCCACACCCTTCGCAACAGAAAACGATACACTCAACGGTGTTGCAATGATGCTCGGTACACTTGTTTCAGGCTCAGCTCCCTGCTTCCACGACGTACGTACATACTGGAGCCCCGAGGCTTGCGAAAGAGTTACAGGCATCAAGCCTGAGGGTAAGGCAAAGGACGGCTTTATCCACCTTATCAACTCAGGTGCAACTGCTCTTGACGGCAGCGGTGCTGCTAAGAACGCAGACGGCGAAGGCTGTATGAAGCCCTTCTGGGAAATGACTGATGAAGATATGAAGGCTTGCCTTGAGGCAACTGACTGGTGCAGAGCTAACTATGAATACTTCAGAGGCGGCGGATTCTCAAGCCACTTCCGTTGTAGAGCTGAAATGCCTGTTACAATGCTTCGTGTTAACATTATCGAAGGCATCGGCCCCGTTATGCAGATTGCAGAAGGCTACACAGCTGACCTTCCCGATCAGGCACATACAACAATTGACGTAAGAACAGACCGCACATGGCCCACAACCTGGTTCGTTCCCAACCTTACAGGTGAAGGCGCATTCAAGGACGTTTACTCAGTTATGGCTAACTGGGGTGCAAACCACGGTGTAACAGTTTACGGCCACGTAGGTGATGATCTTATCACACTTGCTTCAATGCTCCGTATCCCCGTAAATATGCACAACGTTCCTGCTGAAAGAATTTTCCGTCCCCATTCATGGGCAGCTTTCGGCACAGAGGACAGCCAGAGCGCTGACTACAGAGCTTGTGAAACCTACGGACCTATCTACGGTTAATTAAAAGAATCTCCTATGCTGTGTTTTGCAGCATAGGAGAAGTATTATTATATCTGAGGAGGAGTAACCATTGGCAGATACATTCACAATTAAAGACGGTGAATTTTGTCTTAACGGCGAACCTTTTAAAATTTATTCCGGTGCAATGCACTATTTCCGTACCCTTCCCGAATATTGGGAGGACAGACTGCTTAAGCTTAAGCTTGCAGGCTTCAACACAGTAGAAACCTATGTGTGCTGGAATCTTCACGAGCCGAAAAAGGGCGAATATAATTTCAGCGGTCTTGTTGATATAGTAAGATTTATTGAAACTGCAAAAAAGGTCGGCCTTTACGCAATTGTAAGACCCGGCCCCTATATCTGTGCAGAATGGGAATTCGGCGGTTTCCCTGCATGGCTGTTAAAGGATAAGAATATTGAGCTGCGCTGCAATAATGAGCTTTATCTTTCTCACGTAAGAGATTATTTTGAAAAGCTTTTTGACGTGCTCAGACCTCATCTTATCACCAACGGCGGTAACATAATCGCTATGCAGATTGAAAATGAATACGGCAGCTACGGCAACGACAAAAAATATCTTGAAGCACTTAAGAAAATGTATGCTGACCTGGGCGTGGATGTGCTTACCTTTACCTCTGACGGTACATGGTGCAATATGCTTTCAGGCGGTACAATTGACGGTGTGCTTCCCACACTCAACTTCGGTTCGCGCACAGCATCTGCTTTCGGGGCTCTTGAGCCCTTTGGCAAGGTGCCGAAGATGTGTATGGAATTCTGGTGCGGATGGTTCGACCATTGGGGCGAAAAGCACCACACAAGAGGTGCAGACAGTACTCTTAAGGAAATTGAAGAATTCCTCAAGCAGGGTGCATCCTTTAATATGTATATGTTCCACGGCGGAACAAACTTCGGCTTTAATGCAGGTTCAAACCACAACAAGGGCTTTGCACCTACAGTTACAAGCTATGACTACTGTGCACCGCTTACCGAATGGGGCGATTACACAGAAACCTATCATAAAATAAGAAAGCTTCTTTGCGAAAAGCAGAATATACCTTTAACTGAGCTTCCTCCCTCACCTGAAATGCAGAATGTGGGAAAGGTTGCTCTTGATGAAAAGGCATATCTTTTTGAAAATCTTGATTCAATTTCAAAAAAGCATTATTCTCCTCTTCCGAGAAGTATGGAGGCTTATGACCAGAGCCACGGCCTTATTTATTACACAACCAAGCTTAAAGGCAAGTATTCAGGTGCGTTTCTCAGCATAAGTGATGTGCACGATTATGCTCACGTATATTTTGACAAAAAGAAAATCGCTACCATTGACAGAATGAAGGAAAAATCCTTCTTCAACAAGCTGAAGCTTAAAAAACAGCTTTACATCGGTGGTGTTTCAGGTGAAAGTGAGCTTGGAATTCTTGTTGATACAATGGGCAGAGTAAATTACGGCGCTGAGCTTAACGACCGAAAGGGTATTTCAAAGGTTATGCTTGCCAACCAGACACTTATGGATTATACAGTGCATACAATTTCCCTTGATAATCTCCATAAATTAGGCTTTAAAAAGGCCTCTGAAGGCGAAGTAAAGAAAGAACCCGTATTTCTCAAGGGACACTTTAAAGCAGGCGAGGGCGACTGTTTCGTTAATATGAAAGGCTTTACCAAGGGCTATGTATTTGTCAACGGCTTCAACCTCGGCAGATATTGGGATATCGGCCCGCAGAGAGCTCTTTATCTTCCGGGCACACTTCTTAAGGAAGAAAACGAAATCATCGTATTTGAGCTTGAAAACTATAAAAACCCCGAAGTTACAATTCAGGATAAGCCTGATTTAGGCTGAATATAAAAAAGGCAGTCTGCAATGCGTGGGTGTCCTGAGGACGCTCACGCAGTTTTATTCGCCTTTAGGCGAGTGATATTGCTTCGCAGTTATATAATGCTACGCATTGTGATATTGTCCTTCGGACAGTTTTATGCGAATAAAATAACACTGAAATCAAAGATTTCAATATCACTATGCCGAAAAGTGCATAATATCACTCTTTCCGAAGGAAAGAATATCACTTAAAGTTAAAAGCGCACTTGCTCACCACTTTTAGTGACAGTGCAAAAAAGTAAGAGTTAATGTAGTTTTTGCTACATTAACTCTTTTTGTCCTTTAGAGTACGACTCTAAAGACTGCCTTTTTATATAAGATTTCTTATAATATTGAATACTGTTATACCCAGCACAAGTAATTGTACGCCGTTGAAAGCTTTTTCAACGGTTTTTTCGCTGCATTTTTTGTTAAGTGAAGCACCGATGAAGCCGCCGAGTATTGCGCCCACAATCATAAACGGAGCAATTGACAAGTCAAAACCTGAAAATCCTGTTGTAAGCGCCACAGTAGTGAGCTTTGAAATCTGTGCAAAAAGAATTGTTACAAGTGAGCATACCGTTGCAGTTTTTGTGCCCACTGAAAAAAGGAAAATTATAAGTGCAACATTGATAGGTCCGCCGCCGATACCTAAAAATGATGAGCATATGCCGAGGAAAATACCAACCGCAAGGGAAACAACGGCACCGTTTAAGCTTCTGCCCTTGATTTTATCCTTGTTCTTCATATAAACAAAAACGCAGAGAATAAGTACAGCAAGCACACAGTTCTGTACAACGGTTACAATTGAATTTGCGTTGAGCAGC
>JAFOXT010000138.1 GCA_017425745.1 Clostridia bacterium
GCTACACCTGTACTCATAAAGGCATATTCAGTCGGGGTTGTTCCTACAAGCTTTGCAGCAAGGTCAGCTTCAGGTAAGTCAAAATCAGAAGGGTCTATTCCGAAAAACTTATCCATTCCGCTTCGCCTACATCCACGCTGAACTCATATATCAAAATCATAGCTGCTCTTGTCAATACTGCTGGTTATAGCATCAATTTCTTTGTGTATCTGCCCCGGTTTAAAGCCGTAATAAGAAACACCTATCTGATCAAGGTCAACATTTCCGACCCCTAAGAACTTATTTGTTCCGTATTCAATACCACGAAGCGGTTCGTTATATTTATGATAGCTTCCTGTGTATTCATAAATTGAGTCTTTTTCTAAAGTGCTTGCAGACCGCCATACTTCGCCGGCTTTATCACGAAGAACACCGTCAGCAGCTTTAACGCTTCCGTTCTGGTCAGTAAACCAGTAAGCAGCATCTTTTCTGTCCTGACTGAAGGCATCGTCTATTTTAGCACTCTTAAGTGTACCACTTTTCTGTAATTTTGTCAAATTACTGGAAACCTTGTCATATTGCGACTTGATTTTGAAGTATTCTGCACCGCTTTTTTCAAAATCATCAAGGTCATCAAGCAAGTCTTGCCATTTCTTTATATCAGCCGGGTCGGTTGCATAGCTCAACTTCTGCTGAAAATATGCTTTCTTTGCCTGAATGCTGCCCTGTTTGCTTGCATAATCAAGGGTTGTGACATCATCTTTCCAAATGTTGCTGTATGTCTTGATATTTGCATTATCAAGCTGGTCTTTAAGAAGAAGCTGCTCTTTTTTCAGCTTCTTCAGCTCAGATTTAACAAGCTTTTTATCAAGAAGGTCATCCCAATCGTCAAGCTGTTTCTGCAAATCATCAATTTTTGATTGAATGACCTTTGCATTTTTGATTTGCTGATGCAGTTTTGTAACTTCGTCAGGTGTACCGAACAGCATAGCTTGATTTAATGCATCGTCAAGGTCTTTGTAATCCTTAAAGAATTCATCATAAGAATTATATTCAAGTTCATCTGCGAATTCTTGTTTCAAGGCTTCAAGCTCTGTGTTACCTTCTGCGATTTTCTGTTCAAGTTTTTTCTTAGTCAGATATTCTTTCTTAGGCGGTGCAACTGCCTTCAGATATTTCTTCTTGAAATCATCGAAGTTATCTGTCTTATCAAGACCGAAATATTCAGCCCTTTTCTTCAAGGTTTCAAGTTCTTCATCATCCAAAGCCCACCTTGCCCTTTCAAGCAAAGCACAGCGGCAATGTATGACTTCTTCTGCACCGCCGTCAGGGTCGCCCGGAAACATCAAACCGTTGCTGAATGTTTCGTCAAGCTCTCTGATTTCGCCGTCAACTTTTTTGTGTGATTTTCTTGTCCTCTTATCAAGGGTAGAATCCCACTGCTTGACAATATCAGCACCGACATCCTTTGACTTATAACAGGCATCCATAGCACCCTGAACCTGTATTCTGTGACCTTCGGTTCTTGCTATTCTCATAGCATAAGCCAAAGCACCGCCGGGATTTTCATAAGTGCCTATCATTCTGAAGCTCAACTGCTGTGCTACCTGTGCAAAGGTTGAGCCGTTTGAAATGCCCCTTGATACCTGTGCTGTTATGTGTCTTTTCAGCAGCTCAAAATTTTCGCCAAGATGATTGTATAAACCTTTGCTGATTTTACTGTCGAGCTGCACCGCCCTGACAACCGCTTCCTGATCTATCGGGAAGAACAGGGGAATGCCCTGACCGTGAATATCAAACATCGCACCGATAAAGCCGTCATCATAACAGTTTTCAAGATACTCTGAAATGCCCGAAAAGGCATCATTTTGAAGCTTTTTCAATACATCGTCAATTTGTATTTGCAAAGTCTCTTGATACTGTTTTTGATATATTTTTGACTGCATCATAGACTTTAACTGAGCCTTCTCAGCATCGCTGCCCTCAAAATCAGCCCATATATCATTCAGACCGTCTATATCAAACTGCAAATCTTTGATTTTCGTATTAACATCCTTTAAAGCCTGACCGTATACCTGTTTCAAGCGTTTCAAAACAGCAGCTTCATTGTTAAGAAACTGCTGTTGCACTAAATATTGATGTTTATTCAGTTTATGTCACCCCCATAGAAATGACATATCCCTGACCGGCGATAACCTTATTTGATGCGGAAACCTGTGAACCGCTATAAGTTATCGAAGCCGAAGTGAACTCAGGTGCAGTTTTTTCAAATGTCGCTGTGTAGGTTGCCGCACCTGTGACGGTTATTGTTCTTGTTGCGTTTGTGTCACCGTCATTCCACTGCTTGAACTTATATCCGGCATTTGCAGTAGCCGTCAGGGTCGCTGTTGCACCGTAATTATAAGTATTTCCACCTGAAACCGTGCCGCCTGTTCCGGCATCGACAGTAATTACATAAGACCTTACAGCCGAAGTGAACTGTGCTGTGTAGGTTGTATTTGCTGTGATAGCTGACAGGGAAGGCGACCAACCGCTGAAGGTATATGAATACTGAGCCGTTGAAGGCTTTGTCGGTGTTGCACCTGTATAAGTCGGAACTGAACCGCTTGAAACGCTTTTTGTTTCTAATACTGTGCCGTCGTGATTCTTGAAAGTGGCGGTACAAGTAGTAGCTTCAAATGTCGCTGTGTAAGTGGCATCTGCTGAGACTGTAACCGTTCTTGTGGCTGAAGTATTACCGTCAGACCATTTAACGAACTTATAGCCTGTTTTCGGTGTTGCGGTAAGTGTTGCGGTTGCTCCCGATTCGTAGTCTCCACCGCCCGAAACTGTACCGTATGCGGTATTGTTTGAGTTTACGGTGAGGGTGTAGCCTTGCGTTGTGTAAGTCAATGTGAAACTTACATTTGAAAAGTACCAAGTTTTTTGAGATAACCCCGATTTATAGCCGCCAATACCTATTGAATAATACGTATCTGTGCTATAAAGCTTTGAAGCGTCA
>JAFOXT010000013.1 GCA_017425745.1 Clostridia bacterium
GGGGTAAAGTTTTGCTTTTCAGATTCCGTTTTCGTCAAAGTCACATACTGCCTGAAGAACAATGTTGAGTACCTTGTCGATTGTTTCGGGAATAAGGATTTCTGCCTTGTCAAGACGTGTGTGATAATACTGTGCGGGAGCGGGATCCATAGCAACCATTGAAGCAGCCTTGATGCCTGCCTGAGAAGCTGCAGCAGCGTCTGTTGAGCCGAGAGGAATTGCACCAACGGGAATATCCTTGCCCTGCTTTGCAGCAGCGTTCTTGAGAAGTGCACAAACGTCCTTATCATTCTTAACCATACCGGTCATATCTTTTTCGTAAATCATCATAAAGTCTTCATCACGAACAGTGTCAAGACCGATGAAAATTGTTTCAACGCCGTCATTCTTAAGCTCGGGGTGAGCTTCAAAGTATGCCTTTGAGCCACGGAGACCGCACTCTTCACCACCTGTGAGAATTGCAACAACCTCTGTGTTTTCAAAGCGGATATCGTTGTCGCTGAGATATTTCATAACTGCTGATGAAATGTAGCAGCCTGTAAGGTCGTCGTTTGCACCGTCAACATAGTTGTTGTGGTTAACGAACTTGAAAAGACCGGCATAAGCAGGAAGGAAAGCCAGCTGACCGAGAGCCATCTTCTTAGGTGCCTTGCCCTTGAGAATAGCACCTGTTGTAGCTGCTGTGTAAGCGAGACCTGCAATTGCATAGCCGGCAACAGCAATAACACCGTGTGAGCCAAGCTTATATGTATAAGTCCATTCGGGAGCTGAGTCGCTGTGACCTGAAATAATGATTCTGCGCTTGGTTTCGCCCTTTGCTTTTCTTACGGCAATAACGTTACCTGATGTTTCTTCCTTGAAAAGGGGATCGTACATCTTTTTGTAAAGAAGGAATTCACCAACGATACCTGCAAGAGCACCACCCATAAGTGCAGCTGAGCCAAGTGCAGCCTTCTTTGAAATCTTTTTGAAGGCAGCAGCTGTATTAATTGCAGTTGAAGCCATAAGGCAAGCACCTGCGTGAGGCACGAAGGACATAAATGCCTTGGGGTTAACCTTGAAGGTTTCGCGTACTACGCTGTCGCAGTAGGGCTGAAGCTCCTTCATCATTTCTTCCTGAGCGTTCTTTTCGCTGTCGCTGCCGCAGGGACGGGGACCGAACTTTTCGCAGATGTTTGTGATACCGCTTGTGATAAATTCAGTGCAGTCAGCGGTGGTTGTTTTAAGATTTTCTGCGTTTGCGGAATATTGCATAGTAAAATTCTCCTTCACTTTTAGTAATATGTCCTAATTATATATTGAAAACAGCAAATATTCAATAGTTTAAAGTAAAATGTTGCACAAAAATAAGATATAATTCTTAATCGGATTTAATGTTTGTTAATTCAATGTTAATATATAGTTGAAAATATTCATCAAAAATTCATTTATATCTTTTGGTGAAAAAAATGGAGGTAAATCTATGAAACTATGTAAGAAAACACTGAGCGTGGTTTTGTCGGTAATCATGCTCGTCAGCTGCGTAAGCGTATGCTTCAGTCCTATTGAAGCTCATGCTTCGGCGACCAATCCTACAAATGCAGAGCTTAAAGCTGCATTTGACGCGATCACCGACGGAAAGGTTTTAACCAACGGTAACGGCTCAACTCTTAAAGCGGCAGAGTATTTGTACAATTATGCAAAATCAAAGTACAGTACAAGCTCAGGCTCTCTTGGCGGCAGCTACAACAGCCACTCGCTGACAACCTACAACAACAATACTACCGTTAACCTTAACGACAACGCAACAAGTGCAGCTGGCTCGACTCACGCAGGGCTTATTGACTCACTTATGCCTGTCAGCGGTGTTCAGGATGACTCAAAGTATAACACCAATAAGAAAACAGGTAATTATACTGTATGGGGTTGGCCTGATTTTGACACAAGCAAGCTTTCTTATTCAGTAACAAGCGCTAAAAACTTTTCAACTACAGTAACTGCTAATCTTGAAAAGTATCTTCTTGCTTGTAAATCAGTTGCTGATATTGAGTCAACTATCCTTTTGAGTGTCACATACTCCTATAATCATAAGGTGGCAAATGGTTATAAGACAAAAGCTGAAAAATACGACTGGACCAATACAAGAAGAATCTGGTACTGGTCGACAAGCTCATGGCATGTACTGTCAGGTGCTCCCGGCAGAAAAGTAAACAGCAGTAACACTCAGGCATATAAAGACATCAATGCATTTAATGATTACTTCATTAAAAACAACCTTTACAAGACCACTCTTAAAGACCTTTGCGAAAAGAGTGCAACAGAAATTGCAACAATTATCACTAATAACAATACCAATTACGCAAAGCTTAATTCTTACAGTGCAAATGTAAAGAATCATTTCTTCCCTATGAGTGAAGTTGATACATTCATTGCTAACTGCGTTTACGCACAGAAAGTAATCAATGCAAAGCCAGCAATTACTGCTCTTAATTCAGCTGTGTCAGCAGGATATGACAACACAAATCTTGCTGAGATGGAAAGCATTTACTCAGCACAGAAGCCTAATCTTGATTTCCTCAGTGACAAGCAGGATATCATCGCTTATGTTGCAGCAAACTATGACGGCTATTCATCATTTTCACTTGAAGCAGCAACTGCATTTATGGATAAGCTTCGTGACGATATCGAGCTTTATAAAATAAGAGAAATAAAAGCAGCTGTTGATGCCCTTCGCGCACAGTATCCTGATGCTGAAGCGGTTGCAAAAATTGACACCGACGCAAACGGCAACTACATAAACGACAACCTTACTCTCTGGACAACCTACGATATCATGCTCGGCTATACAAACGCTCTTGAGGGCTTCAAGACTGAAAATGTTAGTGCAGTATTTACTGAGGGCACAGACTATGTTTATACCTTTAAGTCAGAGCTTAAGTATGAATGGGATTACAGAGATGCTGAAGCACAGTATGAATCCTTCTATGCATGGTTCCTTCCTCTTATTTATCAGGATCTTACTGCTTATACAACAGAGCAGATTATAAATACAGGCGTTGCATCCAATATTCCCAATATTCCCAATGCAACATCAAAGAAGTCAGCCTATAATACTATGTATAACAAGTATACAGGTCTTATCGGCGCAGATGCAATGAAGGTTATTTTCGGTGACGGCGAAAACGCTCTCGGTTATATCATTGA
>JAFOXT010000139.1 GCA_017425745.1 Clostridia bacterium
CCTATCGGTGTAAATATGGCAACCTATGTAGGATACCAGTCAGGTGAAGTCTTTGGCGTTGCAGGCGGAATCTTCGGTGGAGTTATTGCAACTCTCGGACTTATCACTCCGTCAATTATTGTTATTGTAATAGTTGCCAGAATGCTTCAGAAATTCAAAGATTCAAAATATGTGGAATATGCTTTTTACGGACTTCGTGCCGCTTCAATCGCTCTTGTTGCATCAGCTTGTCTTGGCGTTGCGAAAATCGCTTTCTGGAATGCTGAGCTTATGGCTGAATCCGGCTCGGTTTTTGCAGCAGTGGATTATAAAAGTATAATTCTTTCAGCGGTGATTTTCTTCTGCGTTACAAAATTCAAAAAGCTTCATCCTATAGCGCTGATTCTTTTTTCGGCTGTGGTTGGTATTCTTCTTAAAATGTAAAATGATTATTCCGTTATACCTTATATGGTGTAACGGAATTTTTTTGTTTCAAGGTGTTGTAATTTGAAATAACGTTTGTTATAATACAAGGTGTATATGCGAAAGCAGGTGAGTATATGGAAGTGGGTGCATCTTCCTCGTGCTTTTATCCTCTTGAAACAGAAAAGGCATTTTTGAACATTGCTTCAGCAGGGATAAAAACAGCAGAGATTTTTCTTAATTCACCCTCTGAGCTTGAAAAAAATTTCATTGGTCAGCTGAAAAGCATAAGGGACTGCTACGGTGTGGAGGTTACTTCCCTTCATCCCTTCCGTTCATTTTCAGAAGGTTATGACCTTTTTTCAAAATACAAAAGAAGGTATGACGATGCAACAGAGCTTTTCAGAAGATATTTTGAAGCGGCAAATGAATTGAATGCTGAATATATTATTCTTCACGGCTCAAGGGGCAGAATTGAAATTTCCAACGATGAATATGCCGAAAGATATTTCAGGCTTTCAGAAATTGCAGTGAAAGAGGGCTGTACTCTTACTCACGAAAATGTAGTTGGCTATGCCGGCGCCACACCTGAGTTTATGGCTTTTATGAAAAAGTCACTAGGTGACAGCTTCAGAATGGTGCTTGATATAAAGCAAGCCAGAAGAGCCGGTGAAGATGTAAAGCAGTTTATAGATGCTGTGGGTGAAAATATCGTTCACGTGCATCTCAGTGACTGCGATAAAGAAAGAGATTGTATACCACCGTCAGAGAAAGGCTTTTTTGATTTCAGTGAGCTTTTCAGTAATCTTGACAAGGTGGGTTACAACGGAAGGTACATTGTGGAGCTTTATTCCGACAGCTTTTCAACTGTCTCGGAAATTGTAAGCTCAACTGAGTATCTTCAGAATATATTAAACAGTGTAAAGGAAGGAAGATTGTAAAATGAAGTGTCCGTTCTGTGGTTACGAAGAAAGTAAGGTAATTGACTCAAGACCGACTGATGAGGGTGAAAAAATCCGCCGTCGCAGAGAGTGTATCTCCTGCGGAAAGAGATTCACAACCTATGAAATCATTGAAAGTGTTCCCATTGTTGTTGTGAAGAAGGATAAATCAAGACAAGCCTTTGACAGAGTAAAGCTTTTCAACGGTATGCTTCGTGCGTGTGAAAAGCGCCCTGTTTCAATTGAACAGCTGGATAAGGTTGTTTCAGAAATTGAAGCTGATCTTCAGAACTCTCTTGACAGAGAGGTAACTTCCGTACATATCGGTGAGCTTGTTATGGATAAGCTCAAGGAGCTTGATGAGGTTGCTTATGTGCGTTTCGCATCAGTTTACCGTCAGTTCAAGGACATCAATACATTTATGGATGAACTTGCAAAGCTTCTTGGTGAAAAATAAAATTTATATAAAGGAGTAAACCAAAATGAAAAGAAATTTCAAAAAAACACTTAGCCTTATGCTCTGTCTTATTATGACAGTTGCAGTTATGGCACCTGCTGCAGTGGCAGGAAACAATCCGTATCCCATAGTTTACCTTGAAGGTTACGGTGGAGCTCTTTATGTTGAAGACGGCAACACATCATCCGAACAGATTTATCCCACAGGTACTGATGTAGGCGGAACAATCAAGGAAGCTATTCTTCCTTGTCTCAAGGAGCTTGCAAACGGTCTTGTTACAGATAACTATGACAAGTATGCAGATGCTCTTTACAATGCAGCTGCTCCCATCTGGGAAGATATAGTTCTTAACAAGGACGGCACTGCAAAGGACGGCAGCGGTGACAGCTTTGTGAACGGAGCACTTATTCCAAAAACATATTCTCCTGAACTTTCAGGTTACAGATTTTCTTACGACTGGCGTCTTTCACCCTATGATATCGCTGATGAGCTCAAGGTTTATATAGACAACGTAATGGCTGCAACAGGCAAGGATAAGGTTAACCTTGTTGGCCGTTGCCTTGGTGGTAATATGATCACAGCATATCTTACAAAGTACACTGATCACGCAAAGGATCATGTTGATTCCGTAATGCTTTATGTTACATCATCAAACGGCATCAAGGTTCTTGATGCACTTTTCACAGGCAAAATCGTTCTTGACGAAAACAATATTGAACGCTTTGCTGATTATCTTTTCAACAACAAGGTAATCATTTCTGACCCTGACCTTAAGTCACTTGTTGACACACTCGTTCCCTTCCTTAACGAAATCAAGGTGCTTGGTCTTGGTATGGATGCTCTTCAGTTCATCGTTGACAAGGTTAAGGATAACCTTATTCCCAGACTCGGTCTTGCTTGCTATGTAGGCTTCCCTTCATTCTGGTCAATGATGTCAGCTGAAAAGTATCCTCAGGCAAAAGCTTATATCTTCAGAGACGGCCGTGAAGTTGAATATGCAGGTATGATTGAAAAGCTTGACGCTTACTACGAAAATGTTCAGCTTAAGATGGATGAAACATTTGACACTCTTGAAGATGCAGGCGTAAAAATCGGTGTGATTGCAAAGTACAATGTTCCTTCACTTCCTCTCTATGCAGAGGCTGATGAGCAGGCTGATTTCTTCACAGGCATTGAAAATGCTTCACTCGGTGCAACAGCAGCTCCTCTTGATAAGACTCTTTCAGACAGCTACATCAATTCACTTGCTGACAAGAAGTATGTTTCACCCGACAAGAAGATTGATGCTTCAACCTGTCGCTTCCCTGATACAACATGGTTTGTAAAGAACATCGTTCACGATGATTTCCCCGACAGCCTTCACAAGCTTATCGTTGATTTTATCAACTCAAACGGAACAATGACCGTATTCACAAACGAAAATTATCCTCAGTATCTTGATTACAATGCAGAAGACGGTTCTGTAACTCCTATCGTAGGCACAGATCCCGAGGTTCCCGAAAACGGCTCAAGCGAAAAGAGATTTTCAGCATTCATCCGTTTCTTTACAGCTATTATGAACTTCTTCACCAAGCTTTTCAGCGGTGACTTTGAAAACCTTTTCGGTTAATCTAAACATACATATTACCCACTCCTTTGCGGAGTGGGTTTCGTTTTTCAGGTCGCTGCTTACCTCAGGGCAGGGGTGCCGATAACCTAAGAAGCGGTTTGCTCTGAGGCAAACTGCTTCTTAGGTTGTTCCGTATAAAACGGAACTGCAGATTTCCTTTTGCGGAAATCTGCAATCGGCACCCCTTTGCTCAGCTTTTTTCATTGTACAAAAAATCGCAGTCTCCAAAGTGGAAACTGCGAACCATAATTTTTATCCTACAAGTCCCACTGCTGCACAGTTCTTCTTGTGCTCTGCATAGGTCTCTGCGTAGTAGTAATTCCAATCCTTGTCTGTTACAAAGAAGAAGTAATCTGTGTCCTCGGGATAAAGCGCAGATTTAATTGCGTCAAGACCGGGATTGGTGATTGCACCCTCGGGGAGTCCCACACACTTGTATGTGTTGTAAAGCTCCTTGTACTTTTCAGTGTCGCCTGCAATATAGGGTGAGTCGGTTACATAATCGTTTATATAATGTATAGTAACGTCGCACTGAATTTTACCGTAGCCCGGGCTTACAATTCTGTTATGCACAACGGAGCTTACTTTTCCCATTTCAGTGGCTGTGGTTGCCTCTTCCTGAACAATTGCCGCAAGTGCGATAATTTCGTCCATTGTGTAGCCAAGCTCTTCAGCTCTCAGGTAGAATTCCTCAGTGAGCTTTGCTTCGGTATTATCAAGAAAACGTTTAAGTGCTCGCTCAGCACTTTCGCCTTTGTAAAACTCATAGGTGTCGGGGAAAATATAGCCCTCAAGGTTAAATGGTCTGTTTGACGGACTTTCAATTCCGCTGACAAAACGGTAGGTGAGTGTTGAAAGATATTCGTCGTCAGTTACGAGGGCGAGAAAAGCCTTAGCTGAGCACACACCCTTTTCTTCCAGCTTTTCTGCAATCTGCACAGCCGTAAAGCCTTCAGGGAAGGTTACTCGCACTGTAGGGTCTTCCGTTGTGGTGATTTCTGTAGTGGTGGTAGTTTCTTCCACGGGATTATTATTACCTGCACAGGCACATAATATAGAAAGGCACAGAGCAAGGCAGAGTATAACTGCAAATTTTTTCATAGCGTCACATCCTTAATTTTAATGTTTAAAGTATACCACAATAACAGAAAAAACAAAAGACCTGACCTGTTAATTTATAAAATTTGTAAGAATTTGCACTTTATTTGGCAGAAAAGCAGTCTATTTTCAAAAAACACTTGAAAAAAATGAAGTTTTGTTATAGAATAGGAAAGAAAATTAATACTAATTCCGGAGGAATATAAAATGGTATCAGCAGGCGATTTCAGAAATGGTGTTACATTCGAAATGGAAGGCAACGTTCTTCAGATTATCGAATTCCAGCACGTTAAGCCCGGCAAAGGCGCAGCTTTTGTTCGTGCAAAGGTAAGAAATGTTATCACAGGTTCAGTTGTTGAACGTACATTCAACCCCAGTGAAAAGTTCCCCACAGCTTTCGTTGAAAGAAAGGATATGGAATATTCATACAGCGACGGCGGTCTCTACTACTTCATGGATCCCGAAAGCTATGAGCTTATCCCCATCAATGAAAGTGAACTTTCAGACAACTTCAAGTTCGTAAAGGAAAACATGGTTTGTAAGATTCTCTCTTACAAGGGCAACGTATTCGGCGTTGAACCTCCCAACTTTGTTGAACTTCAGGTTACAAAGACAGATCCCGGCTTCAAGGGTGACACAGCTACAAACACAACAAAGCCCGCTACTCTTGAAACAGGCGCTGAAGTTAAGGTTCCTCTCTTCATCGATGAGGGCGAAATGATTCAGATCGACACAAGAACAGGCGAATACATGGGTAGAGCATAATATAATCAAAATTTGAAACTTATATACAAATCTCAATGGTATATTTTCCGCAACTACCTCTTAAAAATCCTCGTTAATACACAAAGTATTGCCTGCGGTTTTTAAGGCTATTTGCAAAAAATCTCCTCATTGATATTTGCATAACGTTTAAAATTTCGATTATTAAGAACCCGCATTTAATTGAGATATACTATTTGTTGAAAGGAATGAACGAAATGTCAGTTTCAGAAAAAGTTGCTTACTTAAGAGGCCTTATGGAAGGTCTTGATATGGACGAAGATAAGAAAGAAGCAAAGCTCTTCAACGCTATTATTGAAGCTCTTGATGATGTTGCTTCAGAGCTTAGCGATATCGACGAAGATATGGAAGAACTTGCAGACTATATCGAAGAACTCGACGAAGATCTCGGCGATGTAGAAGAATTCGTATATGATCTCGACGACGACTGCGACTGCTGCTGTGACGACGATGATTGTGATTGCTGCTGCGATGACGATTGCATCGAAGTTGAATGCCCCGCTTGCGGTGAAACAGTTTGCATCGGTTTTGACGAAATCAACGATGACGGCGAAGTAGATTGCCCCTGCTGCGGTGCAATTCTCGAATTCGAAATCGAAGAGGAAGAAGAAATCGAAGAATAAGATCTCAAGGCTCCCGTTTTTTGCGGGAGCTTTTTGAATATTGAAAGGTAATGAAATGGTAAAACTTAAAAAGCTTCTGACAGCTGTTGGCATAATTGCTTTTGTGGCTGTTTTTGCGCTGTGGATGTTTGCAACAGATATTGAGCATATTGAGGATACCAACGGTCCTGATAATTATAGTCTTCAGCAGATTAATGATTACAATATTATCAATATGGATGTTGGTGCTCTCAATCTTGTTGAGTCAAAAGAGCTTTTCAACAATCTTCCTACTTTCAGGTCGGATAAATATACGGGTGTGTCGGAAATCTATATGTCAAACATCTGGGGCAACCGATTTGATATCACCCTTTATAATCTGAATGTAAGGTCGGGCAACTTCAAGGTTGTGCTTTTACATAATGATGAGATTGTACATGAGTTTAAAAACAATGAACTTATGGAGTCATACACCCTTGAAAATCCGAATGGGGCTGTTGCACTCAGGATTGCAGGCGAAAGTGCTGACTTTGAATTCAGCTACGATTTGATTTAAAAAACTTAGTCGGAGAATTAATTTTCTCCGACTTCTTTTATGTTTGTTTCTATGCTATATATAGGTGCAGAACAACAAAATTGTAATACAACCCCATATTTAGTATATGGAAACCCTTGCAACTACAAAAACACACGGATGTGTGTACACAAAGTGAAAGAAAAACAAAAAAACTTGTGGAAAAGTGTTGACAAAAGGAGAGAGAGGTGATATTATGTAC
>JAFOXT010000140.1 GCA_017425745.1 Clostridia bacterium
GCAACCGGCTCATAACCGGTCGGTCCGGGGTTCGAGTCCCTGATGGCCCACCAATTAAATATAGGGGTATAGCTCAGTTGGTAGAGCAGCGGTCTCCAAAACCGCGTGCCGAGGGTTCGAGCCCTTCTGCCCCTGCCAAAGAAAAGTCCGAAAAACCTTGATTTTACAAGGGTTTCGGGCTTTTTTCATACCTAAAATCAATTTTGCTAAAATCGCAATTTACCGTAAAATATCGTACATTTTCGAGTGCTATGTGCCCCCCGATGTGCCCCCCGCTATGTGCCACTATCCCTTATATTATAAGGGTGTTTAAACATATCGATAATTTTAAATATCTACTTTTTTATAGTGTTTTTTACCGCGTGCCGTATTTTTAGTGTATTCATCAATCATTTTCTGTTGATAAATGATTGATGATATATTATATTTTAGTTGGATGTAATCTATAATATAAAACCGACACAGAAAAAAACGAGCAGAAAGAACTTCGAATCTTTCTGCTCGTACTCATTTATGAAACCAAAGTTTCTTTGATGAATTTATCCTGCAGCATAGCTGCATTATTTTTAGTAGCCTCATCAACATGAGTGTAAATATTTGCTGTTACACCGTACTCACTGTGCCCCATAAGCTCCTGTGCCGTCTTTATATCAACACCCGACCATTGAAGCATTGAGCAATAGGTGTGGCGGAGCTGATGTGCAGTGAATTCTTCAAAACATTCATCTGCAAAACAAAGCGAATCTTCATCTCTGCCGTCAGCTGTCCTTAACGCTTCCATATAGCTTTCAAAAAGGCGTTTCCACGCTGTTTCCGTCATTCTTCCTCCGTATGCCTTCTGAACGACATAAGTGCCCTTAGAATGCTTTTTAGCTTCAAGAAGCAAACTGCAAAGAAAATCATTCATCGGGATTTTTCTCATACCGGCTTTGGTTTTTGTTTCTTTTAATTCACACTGCTTAAAATCATAAGATTTATTTACATTAATGATTTTGTTTTTGAAATCAATATCAAACCAAGTCAGCGCAGTTAGTTCTCCTCGTCTGAGCCCTGCAAGAAGCATTATACAAGCAGGGAGCTTCGCTCTGTGTTCCGTAGTGAGAATTAACTGAATGGTATGCTTATTTATAGCATTCCGGGTTTTGGTGACTGAATTTTTAGGAATTTTTAAATCCTCACAGGGATTACAGAAATTATAAGCTCTTTCTTTTCTTGCAAATTCAAAGACATTAGCAAGAGCTCTGATATATCTTTGAATAGTTTTCTTTGCCGTAGTTTTGCCTGTTGAAGGGTTTTTCTTATATAATTCGTTTATGGCGGGCTGAATGTGAGAGGGAAGAATATCATTGAGCTTTGTTTTTGCAAGAAGTCCGCCTTTATAATCTATAAAGTACTGTAATCTTGCTTTCAAGGTCTTATATTCTGACTCTTTGATATTGTCGCATATAACCTCACTTTCTATTGTTTCAAGATAATGATCAACCCATTTTATAAGGGTATCATTGTTTTTAAGAATGTTCAGACCGCTGTCTATAGCGTTCTTATATTCTCTTACCTTCTTTTCAAGCTCTTTTTCTGTCTGAGCTTTTAATTTTTTGTACTTTGGCTTACCGTTTCCGTCTGTACCGATATAAATCTTGGTGCAGAAGCTGTTTTTTTCTACATAAAATTTATTCATTGTATACCTCCTGAAAAAGTATTCGAGGGATGCTTTCGCACCCCTCACGTCAATATTACTGTTTAACCTCATTATCATCAAATGTGCCGAGTCCCATTTTAAGAAAATCATCCTGACTGACACGCCATTCTCTTCCGATTTTTCGAGCCTTGATTGTACCTTTCTGACAGTATTTCTTTAACGTCTCATAATTAAATCCTGTCAGACCTGCCACCATCTCCAAAGTAAGCAGATAAGGTAAACCGTCAAGGCTTGAAATATAATTTCTTTTAATTGCATTAATCTTCAATAAACATCACCTCCTTACCGTGAATCCCTGTCTCTTTGGCGGAGCAGGTATCTGTAATAATGTTCACAAGCCTTTAGCACAAAATCTTCAAAGTCTTTGTCTTTAACCCTCGGTGCTATTTCCTGCAGTTTTTCCATAGAAACCTTAAACATAGGCTTCTGATTTGCTTTGTCTTCTTGCATAATGGTTTCGATATCATCATCAGAAAGATTTCCCGTCTGACTTAACTTTTTGAAACGGACAGCCTGAGAAAGCGAGGGCGTTCTGTCTTCAACCTCAATGACACCGAGAAGAGCATACTGTTCTTCGTCGGTAAGGTATGAAAGCTCAACCGCAGGTGTGAGTGCGATTTTTTCTTCATCAACAAGATCAAGTAATTCGGGGATGAGATAAGTCAGACGAATATAACGTTGAATTTGTCTACCGCTGTCTGTATCTGAAATTTCATCTCGTGACTTGTGGCCAACTTGTCCACAAGTGATACCCTGATGCTTCATTGCTTCAAGCTTCAATTTGTAGGCAAACGCCTTCTCTGACGGGAGAATATGCTCACGGTGCAGATTACTATCCACAAGCATAATAGCCGCTTCATCACGGGTAACGGCATAAATAAAAGCAGGGACTTCTTTCATCCCTGCTTTGACTGTGGCGTGTAAGCGTCGGTGTCCGCTTATCACCTCATATTCATCTGTGTTTTCGATAGGACGGATAATTATAGGAGTAAGAATACCTTGCTCCTGAATACTGCATATAAGAGTATTCATTTCATCGTTATCCAAAACCTTGTAAGGATTTCCCTCAAAGGGATGAATTTTTGATACCGGGATATTTACCGGTGATTTGATATTTTGATTAAACATAATTTGCCTCCATAAAATTAATAATTCCTTTTATACTTTTTCTGTTCATCAGTAATAAGCTGTAAGTGTTTTCTTACAGAATATCCGGGC
>JAFOXT010000014.1 GCA_017425745.1 Clostridia bacterium
ATTGTTGAAGAACTCAACAAAAGCGGTATACTTCCTTTTGAAATTGTGTGGAAGCCTACTCTTATTACAAACGAGCTTATCAGAAAAACATTTAACGAAGCTAATATTGATGACGAGTGCGCAGGTGTAATTACCTGGATGCACACTTTCTCTCCTGCAAAGTCATGGATTATCGGACATCAGGAATTCAGAAAGCCTCTTCTTCATTTCAATACACAGTTCAATATGGAAATTCCCTATGATACAATCGATATGGATTTCATGAACGAAAATCAGTCAGCACACGGCGACAGAGAATATGCTCACATTCTTGCAAGAATGGGCATTGAAAGAGAAATCGTTGTTGGTCACTGGTCAAACGTTGAAGTGCAGAAGAAAATTGCTTCATGGATGCGTACAGCAATCGGTATTATTGAAAGCAGCCACATCCGTGTAATGCGTGTTGCTGACAATATGCGTAACGTTGCAGTTACAGAAGGTGATAAGGTTGAAGCTCAGCTTAAATTTGGTTGGGAAATCGATGCTTATCCCGTAAATGATATTGCTGAAGCAGTTGAAGCAGTTTCAGCTTCAGATGTAAAGGCACTTACAGATGAATACTACGACAAATATACAATTCTTCTTGAAGGCAGAGACGCTGCAGAATTCAGACGTCACGTTGAAGCTCAGGCTCAGATTGAAATCGGCTTTGAGCGTTTCCTCAAGGAAAAGAATTATCAGGCAATTGTAACTCATTTCGATGACCTTGGCGCACTTAAGCAGCTTCCCGGTCTTGCAATTCAGAGACTTATGGAAAAAGGCTACGGCTTTGGTGCAGAGGGCGACTGGAAGGTTGCCGCAATGGTAAGACTTATGAAGATTATGACTACAGGCATGAAGGACGCAAAGGGTACTTCAATGCTTGAAGACTATACATATAATCTTGTGCCCGGTAAGGAAGGAATACTTCAGGCTCATATGCTTGAAATCTGTCCCTCAATTGCTGAAGGTGATATTTCAATCAAGTGTAAGCCTCTTTCAATGGGCAGACGCGAAGACCCTGCAAGACTTGTATTTACAAGCAAAGAGGGTGAAGGCGTTGCAGCATCACTTGTTGACCTCGGTCACCGTTTCCGTCTTATTATCAACGAGGTTGATTGCATCAAGACAGAAAAAGAAATGCCCTCACTTCCCACAGCTACAAACTTCTGGGTACCGAAGCCTGACTTCTATACAGGCGTAGAAGCTTGGACAATTGCAGGCGGTGCACACCACACTGCATTCTCATATGACCTTACTTCAAAGCAGCTTTGCGATTGGGCAGATGCTATGGGTATTGAGTCAGTTGTAATCGGTAAGAATACAAATATTGCTGATTTCAAGCGTGACCTTAAGCTTGGCGAAGTTTACTACAGATGAGGTAAGGTATGGACAAGAAACTCATAATTGAAAGCGGCAGAACAGCTCTTGGTATTGAATTCGGTTCAACAAGAGTAAAGGCTGTGCTTATTGACGAAAACTGCGAGGTTCTCGGCAGCGGTAGCTATGAATGGGAAAATCAGCTTATTGACGGCTATTGGACTTATTCAATTGATGAAATTCACACTGCGCTTAAAACCTGCTACAGTAATCTTAAGGCAGATATAAAAGATAAATATAATACTTCTCTTAAAAAAATCGGTGCTATGGGTATCTCGGGTATGATGCACGATATATGGCATTCGATAAAAAAGGAAAGCTTCTTGTTCCTTTCAGAACATGGAGAAATACCACAACTGAAAAGGCAAGTGCAGAGCTTACTGAAAAGCTCGGCTTCAATATTCCTCAGCGCTGGACAGCTTCACATATTTATGAAGCAATTATTGATAATGAAGCACACGTTTCTGAAATCGCTTATGTAACTACTCTTGTGGGTTATGTACATTATATGCTTACAGGTGTTAATGCAGTAGGTATCGGTGAGGCTTCAGGTATCTTCCCCATAGACAGCACAAAAAATGACTATGACGAAAATATGATTGCCGTTTTCGATAAGCTTACAGAAGAAAAAGGCTTTGATAAAAAGCTTCGTGAAATTCTTCCTAAGGTTCTTCTTGCAGGCGAAAACGCAGGCTATCTTACCGAAAAAGGACTTAAGCTTCTTGATGAAAGCGGTGAGCTTGAAATCGGAATTCCCTTTGCACCCGGTGAAGGTGATGCCGGTACAGGTATGGTTGCCACAAACTCTGTAAGAGTTAAAACAGGTAACATTTCAGCAGGCACTTCGGTTTTCCTTATGCTTGTGCTTGAAAAGAGTCTTTCAAAGGTTTACCCTGAAATTGATATGGTAACAACACCTTCTGGTAAGCCCGTTGCTATGGTACACTGCAATAACTGCACAAGTGATATCAATGCCTGGGGCGGAGTGCTTCACAGCTTTGCTTCAATGCTTGGCAGCGATGCAAAAAAGGGTAAGGTTTATGACCTTATGTATGAGGCTGCAAGCAAGGCAGATTATGACTGTGGCGGACTTGTAAGCTACAACTATTTCTCAGGTGAGCCCGTAACAGGTTTCAGAGAAGGCAGACCTCTTCTTCTCAGAACACCTGATTGCAAGTTTACATTTGAAAACTTTATGCTTTCAGAGCTTTATTCAGCAATGGCTACTCTCAGAATAGGCTTTGAGCTTCTTAAGGACGAAGATGTATCAATTGATGAGCTTTACGGCCACGGAGGCTTTTACATTTATCCCCGTGTAGGTCAGGAAATCACTGCTGCAGCACTTGACTGTGATGTTTCAGTTATGAAAACTGCAGGTGAAGGCGGCCCGTACGGTATGGCACTTCTTGCACTTTACTCAGTTGCTTGTGAAGGAAAAGCTCTTGAGGATTTCCTTCAGGAAAAGGCTTTCAAAAATGCTGAGTGTGTGGCTGTTAAGCCGGATGAACAAAGAAAAATCGGTTTCAACTCCTTCCTTCAAAGATACAAAGCAGGTCTTTCGGTAGAAGCTGAAGCTGTTAAATCAATAAACTAAAGGAGAATAACTATGAAAAAGATTATTTCAGTGCTTCTTATTCTGACTATGCTTTTCTCAATGACAGGCATGATGTCTTTTGCTGCAGACGACAGCCTTTCTGTTGTTTTTGCAACTGATGTGCATTATGCTTGGGAAAAAATTACAAACAACGGAACAATTCCTGAACTTCAGATTAACCCTAAGACAAACGACTATGATATAAATGAGGCTTATATCACTGGGGATACAAATTTCTCACACGTTCCTGCAACAGGTCAGCTTCTTTTTGAATCAGGCGCAATTCTTGATGAATTTCTTCGTCAGGCCGAGGAAGATGACGCTAAGGTAGTTGTTATTTCAGGTGACCTTACTGACACAGGCTCAGAGGAAGCATCACTTAAAATGGCTCAGAAGCTTGCAGAATTTGAGGTTGCTTCAGGTAAGTCAGTTTATGTAATTCCCGGTAACCACGATGTTTTTAAAATTTCCAAGGACAGATTCAAGGAAATCTACCATGTGTTAGGTTATGCTGAAGCGCTTGCTCAGGATACAGCATCAGCTTCATATACAGCAGATATTGGCGGCGATTACAGACTTCTTATGATTGACTCTACAGGCGCTGCAAGCGGCGGACATCAGTTTGATGAAGCACGCATTAACTGGATTAAGGCTCAGTGCGAAAAAGCTAAGAGCGAAAAGAAACACCTTATTGCTGTAATGCACCATAACCTTCTTCAGCATTTTGCTTTTGACTTTATTCACGAGGGTGCAATTATTGATGACAAGTACGGTCTTAAGGAGCTCTTTGCTGAATATGACGTAAAGTATACCTTCTCAGGTCATACACACGCTCAGGATATTATGCAGTATGAGGCTTCAAACGGCAACATTATTTATGAGGTTGTTACAGGTGCACTTAATGCTTATCCTCTTTCATACAGAGTTGTTAATTTTGCAGAATCAGGCGTAAGCTTCTCAACAAAGTCAATTAATTCCGTAAACACCTCAGGCTTTGATAAGATGATGGTTAAAGTTGACAACGTTGACAAAAGAGCAATTACTGATGAGGCTATTATTCACGCAAAGGCCGATTTCAAGGGCTATGCTCAGAAGGCATACAGAATCGGTATCAAGGAGCTTTTCGGTGAAAAGCTTCGCACAGCAACTCTTAAAGAGTATCTCAACATAAACTATAAAGATGATCAGACAGTTTCACGTATTATCGATAAAATAGGCGCTAAGCTTGAAGAAATTTTAGTTATGCCTCTTTACGATAAGGATAAGACCAAGGTTGGCGTTATGGTGCCTCTTGTTGACCCTGAAACAGGAAAAGTAGTTCTTGACGACGAAGGCAATGCTGTTATGACCGCAAGATATTCCGTTCAGGAAATCACTGAAAGCTACGGCGGCTTGCTTCCTCCCACACATTACAAGAATCTTCTTGATGTGCTTGTTCTGCTTTATGAAACTCACGTTTCAGGCGGTGAAGGTCTTACATACTACAGCGATGAATACTTTGTTATAATTCACGCTCTTGCAGCTGCACTTAACTACTGTCTCTTCTCAGTATCTGAGTATGAATACGGTATTATGATCAAGTTTATGGCAAACAAATTAGAACCCACTGTTCTCGGTAAGCTTCCCGCAGAAATGTATGCTTATATTGCAGGCGGTAAGCAGGGCTTTGAGCAGAACATTATCTTTATGACATACCTTATTTCTCCTTTTGTAAAGAATATGGTTTCAGATACCATTCCTTCAGACAGAGATGTTACTCTCGGAGCTTATAAGGCTTATGCTGAGCCTACTCCTCCCGCAGAGCCGGATGACCCGACACCCACACCTCCTGCAGAGGACAACTCACTCAGAGCAAAGTTTGTTGCTTTCTTTGATAAAATTGCAGAATTTTTCAGAATGGTTATCAGAGTTCTTACCTTCCAGGAAATCTTCTGATAATAACTAAATAATTTTCAGACTGCTGTGATTTTTCGCAGCAGTCTGTTTTTTGGTTTTATATAACTTATAGGTGTGTTTTATATTGACATAAAGTTATGTAAAGTTTATAATAATGTGAGAAATCAAATTCATGCGGGAGTTAAATATGAATGATTATGAAGTAAATGCAGAAAAAGTGCTTACTCTTGCTCTTGATCTTGGTAAGAGTATGGTAAAATGCTCTGCTGAAATCAACCGCGTTGAAGAAACGGTTATAAGAATCTGCTATGCTTACGGAATAAAAAAGGCGCAGGTTTTTTCAATCATTTCTTTGATAACTGCAACCATTATAGAAGACGACGGACAGCCTCACAGTCAGACAAGACGAATTTATGCCTACAGCACAAACTTCGGCAGACTTGAAAAGCTTAATGCGCTTTCAAGAAAAATCTGTGCAGAGGTTCCCGATGTGGACGAAGCAAGAAAAGAGCTTGAAGAAATAACCAAAGACGGAAAAACATTCAGTGTAAAATCCTGTCTGGGTCACATTATTGCAGCCTCAGCCTTTACGGTGTTTTTTAACGGCACAGTGCTTGATGCTCTTGCTGCAGCTCCTATCGGTCTGATTATATATCTGATGAACACATATATAAAAGCAAGAGGAATGAGCAGACTTTTCTTTACTGCTCTTACATCAGCAATTGCAGGTACCCTTGCTTTGCTGTTTGTGAAAATCGGTTTTGGTAACAATCCCGGAACGATTATGATAGGTGACATAATGCTTATAATTCCCGGGCTTATGCTGATTAACTCGGTAAGAGAAATGCTTTGCGGTGATATTATGTCGGGATTGCTCAGACTTCTCGAATCTATAATTATCGCAATGTCAATTGCAGTAGGCTTTGCAATTCCTCTTATGCTTTCGGGATATATTCTGTAAGGAGGGGATAATATGGATTATATGGAAGCCTTAAAAATAATTATTTCAGGTACAATAGGTACAATCGGCTTTTCGCTGCTTTTTAAATCTAACCCCAGACGAACCGGCTTTAATGCGCTGGGCGGAATGATAACATGCATTGTCTATGTTGTTGCCTCTGAGATTTTTGACCAGGAATTTTTGCAGAATTTTTTCCCGGCTCTTGTTGCAACGGCTTACGCTGAAATAATGGCAAGAGTGCTGAAGGCTCCTGCAACACCTATTCTTGCCTGCTCAATAATTCCACTTGTTCCCGGCGGAAAGCTTTATTACACCACCTATTATTTTGTGGTGGGTCAGATGAGCCTTTTTAAGTATACACTTACAGAAACTCTCAGAATAGCGGCAGGTCTAGCTGTTGGCATTATTGTAATTTCAGTTATAGTAAATGAAGTAAATTCACATAAATTCAAAACAATTTTAGATGTAGATTAAGGAGAGAAAAAATGAATCTTAAAGCAGCTTTTGTAAAGGTTTTTAATGCACTTTCACAGTCAGAAAATTCAGGAGTAACAAAAGACAGAACAGTCACTGAGGGAATGCCCGAGCTTATAAGAAAGGCGGCTGCAGAAGGTGCAGTTCTTCTTAAAAATGACGGCACACTTCCTTTTTCAAAAAACAGCACAGTTTCTCTTTTCGGCAGAGTGCAGAACGATTGGTTCTATACAGGCTACGGCTCAGGCGGTGACGTTGTAAAGCCATATGCAATCAACCTTATTGAAGGTATGAGAAACTGCGAAAATCTTAAGCTTAATGAAAGTCTTGCAGCAGCTTATGAAAAATGGTGCAAGGAAAATCCCGTTGACCACGGTGTATGGGGTCATTGGCCCAGATTCTATCCCGAAATGCCGATTGATACATCTGCAGTTAAAAATGCAGCAGAAAATTCAGACTGTGCAGTTGTTGTAATCGGTCGTTCATCAGGCGAGGACAGAGAAAACGTTCTTGAAAAGGGCAGCTATTATATGACTGACGATGAACTCAGCCTTATTACAAAGGTAACCGACAGCTTCAGCAAAACCGTTATTGTTTTCAATATCGGCTGTATGATGGATTTCGGCTGGATGGAAAGCTTCGGAGATAAAATCAGTGCGGCTCTTATTGTATGGCAGGGAGGTATGGAAAGCGGTAACGCTGTTTGTGACCTTCTTTCAGGTAAGGCTACACCCTCAGGTAAGCTTGCTGCCACTGCAGTTAAAAAGTATGAGTATTATCCTTGTGCAAATGATTTCGGTGCAAAGGAATATAATAACTATGTAGAAGATATCTATGTAGGCTACAGATATTTTGAAACCTTCAGACAGAATGAGGTGCTTTATCCCTTCGGTCACGGTCTTTCATATACAAAGTTTGAAAAGAGCTTTGTTTCAGCAGAAGGTACTGATGACGGCTTCAGCTTCAGATATAAGGTGAAGAATGTGGGCGACTTCAACGGAGCACTTGCAATTCAGGTTTATGTAGAAAAGCCATGCGGTGTGCTCGGCAATCCTTACCGTGAGCTTGCAGGCTTCAATAAGACGAAGATTCTTGCTGTAGGCGAGGAAGAAGAGCTTACAATCGATGTGCCTATGAGAAGCCTCGCTTCCTATGACGAAAGCGGTAAAACAGGCTTTGCATCGGCTTATGTAATTGAAAAAGGTACATACGGCTTTGCAATCGGTGAAGATGTACGCTCAGCAGAAACAGTTTATACCTATGAAAACGCTGAAAATGCACTCTTTGAGCAGCTCACTCAGGTTGCAGCCCCCAAGTATGCTTTCAGCAAGATAAAGGCTGAAAAGGGTGAAAACGGCTACGAAATCAAAAAGGAAGCCGCCTTCACCTCAAGAACAGATCTCAGAAAAATTATCAAGGATAACCTCCCTGAGGATATCAGGCAGACAGGCGACAAGGGAATCAAGCTTATTGATGTTAAAAACGGCAAGGCAACAATGGAAGACTTTGTAGCTCAGCTCAGCATTAAGGAGCTTGAAGCAATTACCCGTGGCGACTACACAATGAGAAGTAAGCTTGGTGCTCCCGGTAACGCAGGCTGCTTTGCAGGTGTGCTTCAGTCTATGAGAGACAAGGGTATCCCTGCAGTAACAACAACCGACGGCCCCTCAGGTCTCAGACTTTCAGCAAGCTGCTCACTTATTCCTATCGGTACTCTGCTCAGCTGCAGCTTTGATACAAAGCTTGTTGAAGAGCTTCTTACAGCTATCAGCGGTGAAATGATTGTAAAGGGCAGTGACGTTATTCTTGCTCCCGGTATGAATATTCACAGAACTCCTCTTTGCGGCCGTAACTTCGAATATTTCTCAGAGGACCCTGTGCTCAGCGGTAAAATTGCAGCAGCTTATGTAAGAGGTGCTCAGAAAAATGGAACATCAGCTTGTCCCAAGCACTACGCTTGTAACAATCAGGAATATAACAGAAATAAGAATGACTCCCGTCTTTCAGAAAGAGCTCTTCGTGAAATTTATCTCAGAGGCTTTGAAATCTGCGTAAAGGAAGGTAAGCCTAACAATATTATGACCTCATATAACAAAATCAACGGTGTATGGGGACATTATCAGTATGAGCTTTGCACAACCGTTCTTCGTAAGGAATGGGGCTATGAGGGCAATGTTATGACAGACTGGTGGATGCAGGATTCAAACAGCCCCGAATTCCCTGAGCTTAAAAATCAGGCTTACAGAGTGCGTGCTCAGGTTGACGTGCTTATGCCCGGCGGTGCTTCAAGACTTCCCTTGAGAATTTCTGACGGTACTCTTCTTAAAACATACAAAAAGGAAGACGGTATCACTCTTGGTGAAATGCAGAGAAGCGCAATGAACGTTCTCAGAATGGCAATGAATTCACCTGCCCTTGACAGACTTAACAAGTAAAAGGAGAGAAAGAAAATGCCTTTTATCAATACAAGAACATCAGCTGAAATTTCAAAAGAACAGGAAAAACAGCTTAAAGAAAAAATGGGCTCAGCAATAAGCCTTATCGGAAAAAGCGAAAGCTGGCTTATGCTTAACTTTGAAGATAACTGCCGTCTTTATTTCAAGGGTGACAACTCAGAAAATATGGCAATTGTTGAGGTTGCTCTTTTCGGTAAAGCAAGCAGCAGCCAGTATGATGCACTTACCGAAGCAATTACAAATGATATTTCCGCTGTACTGAATATTGCTCCGTCAAATATTTATGTGAAATATGAAGAAGTTGACCATTGGGGATATAACGGCTTCAATTTCTGATAAACACTTGCATTTTTCGGCCGATACTGATAAAATGTAACAAATAAGTGGATAGTATAGGAGAGGGAATATGGGTAGTAATACCGTTTATTATAAGCCTACCTTCAGCAACATTTCCGAAGAGAAAAGAACAAAGATTCTTACGGTTGCAGTAAATGAGTTTGCAAACAACGGTTTCAACAACGCAAATATCAACACTATTGCAAAAAAAGCAGAGGTCAGTGTCGGTTCACTTTATAAGTATTTTGACACAAAGACAGATCTTTTTCTCACGAGCGTCAATTACGGAATAAGCAACCTTGAGGTTGTGCTTGAATCGGTTATCAACTCCGCAGAGGATGTAATGATAAAGCTTGAAAAGCTTATCAGAATTGCAATTGACTTTTCAAGAAAAAGCGGTGTGCTGATTAAGCTTTATAATGAGTTTACCGGTGAAAACGACCCTGAGCTTGCAAAGAAAATTGCGAGAAGTATGGAAACTGTGACCGCTGCAGCTTATAAAAAAGCAATTGTGGAAGGTCAGGTTAACGGCGAAATAAGAACAGATATCGACCCGGGTATGGCCGCTTATCTTGTGGATAATATTCTTATTAATGTCCAGTTCTCCTACGCCTGCGATTACTATTCAGAGAGATACAGAATCTATGCAGGCGAGGATGTTTTTGAAAAAGACGAATTTGTAATTGAAAACATTCTTCGCTTTATAAAAGCGGCACTTAAAATGAATGAAAATTTATAACATAATTTTGAAAGGAAGAAAACTATGAAGAAATACGCACTTGCTTATGACATCGGAACAACAGGCGTTAAAACCTGTCTGTTTGAAATTGAAAAGGAAATCAAGCTTATCGGAGCTGCAAGCCAGGGCTATGAGCTTTATGTGTTCCCTGACGGTGGCGCAGAACAGGACCCTGACGAATGGTGGGGTGCAATGATAAGCACAACTAAAAAGGTTATTGACGAAGCTAAGGTAAGCCCTGATGTAATCGACGGTATCTCATTCTGCTCACAGATGCAGGGCCTTGTACTTGTTGATAAAGACGGTATGCCCGTAAGAAGAGCTATGAGTTATATGGACCAGAGAGCAAGAAAAGAGCTCAAGGAAAATATGGCTTACGGTGTTCAGGTTGCAGGCGGTAACGTTGTAAAGGTGCTCAAGTCACTTGCAATTACAGGTGCAGCTTCACTCAGCGTTAAGGACCCCGTTTATAAATATCTCTGGGTTAAGGGTAACGAACCTGAAAACTTCAGACATGTACATAAATGGCTCGACGTTAAGGAGTCACTTATTGCAAGAATGACAGGTGAGTTCATTATGACAGAGGACTCAGCCTTTGCAACACTTATCTATGATATCAAGAAAAAGTGCTGGAGCCCCGAAATGTGCAAGATGTTCGGTGTTGATATGAACCACCTTGCAAATATTATCAAGAGTACAGACAAGGTTGGCGGTCTTACAGAAAAGGCTGCTGCGGAGCTTGGCCTTAAGCCCGGCACAATGGTATTCGGTGGTGGCGGTGACGCTTCACTTATCGGCGTTGGTGCAGGCTCAGTAGGTCTTCGTGATACTCACGTTTACGTTGGTACATCA